>JBIIBU010000200.1:0-4025 GCA_044239235.1 Flavobacteriales bacterium | reverse complement strand
CATTCCCATTTATCATTTTTGCAATACTATCAGCAATAGTTTTTGACGGTCGAATGCGTCCGTGTTCTATGCGATACATGATGTCTGTGGGATCTCCGAATTTGACAAACGTCTTTATGAATTCAGCTAGTTTTACCACATCGTTCTTAATGAACAGTGGCGCTTTTTTCAAGTGTTCGTTGTAAAACGGAGAGACTAAATCTCCTGGTATTTCACAATTATGCAAGAATGCACAAGGCTGCAAAGAAATATTTTGATTATAAACCTCTTCATTGAATCCTTCCAATAAAGCGGCATAACTCCATGCTTGATAACTAGGATGGCTAACCTCGCGCACTCCTCCACCAACATAGGTCGAAACCACCCCATCCATAGAAGTGCTCGTGGCTGTTTCCCACTGCTTCAACTCCACAATAACAGCGCAATCGCGCTTTTCTGCGTTTTGACCAGTTATAATAAAATCTATTCGCTTGCTTGTATTTGGAACCTGACATTCTATGCTAATCTTAGCATCGTTTGGGATTGCTGAATCATCGAGCACATTCCGCATATACTGCATAGAATTTTTCCAAGACTCTACTTCTCGCTTTCCAGTAGAACGTCCTAAGTGTTTTTGAAAATTATCGTGAATGATATAATCAATTTTACTCTCACGGACGTGCGACATGAAGGTTTCTTTCGATTCTTGGTATACAATCATGGCACTTACAGCTCGTTGTATTTCGTAGCACTCCCTTTAGCCTTTTCAACCGGATATTTCTCTCCGTTCCTCTGCACTTTATCGCGTACCACCTGCTCAAGATCCAGATTGTAATGATGTCCGAGTAAAATGGCGTAGGCCAAGACATCGGCTAATTCCTCTTTGACTTTTTCGATTTTGGCCTCTTTAGCATCCTTCCATAGAAAAGCCTCTAGCAATTCAGCCGCCTCTATAGAAATAGCCACAGCCAAATCTTTCGGATTATGAAATTGCTCCCAATCACGCTCATCGCGGAATTGCACCAAAAGCTGCTCTAATTCTTTTAATTGTGACATAGAAAATACTTATGTCGGAAAGATATTTCAGAATAGCGAGAGATACCCGATTTGTTGAAAAGTCTGCAGTCATAGAAATTAAATTCTAGAGCATGCCCATGTATATCCCCAACAATATCGTAATTCATTTTAATTAAATAGTTGGGCACAAGTTAATGGCATATGTGCACATAATGCAACAAACTATCAAACTATCATACTACCAAACTATTTTACTACCACTCCCTTCTCATACGTCTGTTTCAACACCACCTTCCCCGTCTTTTCATCGTAGCTCGTATACAGCCCGTGGCGCTTGTTGTTTAGATATTCGCATTCCTCTATTACTCGTCCTTGTTCGGAGTAGATGATGGACTTGCCGTTGAGTTTTCCCTCTTTGTATGAGCACGTGCGCATGGGGCCACCGAAGTCGTAGAAATACTCCCACTTGCCGTTTGGTTTTCCGTTTTTGTAACTGCCTTTACTAACCAGTCTGCCTCCTGCATTGTATGTCTCCGCAGGACCGTTCATTTCGCCTAGCTTGTTGTATGTTTCTTTCTTCTCTGGGCGACCTTGTTCTGTCCAGTACATCCACTCGCCTGTCTTTACATCGTTGAACCATGAGCCGGTGTATGTGCGCACGCTGTTTGGATAAAACCCTTCCCACGCACCATTCATTTTTCCTTTTGAATAACTGCCCTTCGATTGAAGCTTTCCGCTTTCGTAGTAACTGTTCCAAAGGCCTTCTTCGAGATCATCTTTGAAATCTCCTTCCATCAATACTTTTCCATTCTCAAACCAAAAAGTCCATTTGCCTTCTTTGAGTCCGAGTTTGTAATCGCCCTCTTTCCACTTTTGTCCTTCCCAATATTGATAGGTAAAGTGACCATTCATTTTTCCATTTTCGAACGTGCCCCAATACTGTTTGTTGCCGTTTGCGTACCAATAAATCCAATCGCCGTTCTGTTGATCTTCAACAAAACTTCCTTCCATATCCTTCTCCCCTTTTTCGGTGAACCATGTCCAGTAACCTGATTTTTTCCCGTTAAGGTGTTCACCTTTTACATTAAGTCTTCCGTTGCCGTGATACTCCTCAAACGGGCCATTGAGAACGCCTTCAGAGTAGGTAGCAATTTTGCGTGGTTCCTTTGTAGGGAATTGATCGCGCCACGTACCGTGTTTTTTTCCTTGATGATATTCACCACTTACACGAAGAGTTCCGCCTGAGAAAAACTCTTCAAAGAGACCATCAGGCAAACCGTTTTTGTACAGCGTACGCGTGCGGAGTTTTCCTGTTTCAAAATAATCTTCGATTTTACCATTGCCATTCGAAAGCGTCTTCACACACTTCTTGTCCACGTAGGTCATCATGAAAGTGATCGTGTCTTTGTATACTTCAACAAGCATCGTGTCGCCCTTTGAATAGAAGTAATTCCACTGCCCTACTTTCGCGCCTTTGAGATAAAAACCTTCTTCCACAAGAATGCTGTCTGCCGTGAAAGTGCGTTGAATGCTATCTTGTTTATCGTCTTTGAAATACCCTTCCACCATGAGTTTTCCGTTGGGGTGATATCTCTTGACGCTACCATGGAATTTTCCCATTTTATAATTCGTCTCCTCCTGAAGCGTACCATCCTCGTAGTAATATTTCCAAGGACCATTCTCAAACCCCCTCTCATAAACCCCCTCACTCCTCACCTTGCCGTTAGGGTAAGTGTCCTTGAATTCCTGAGTTTGCGCAAAAGCAGCGTTAGCGCTTAGTAGAAGCGAGAGTACGAGTACGAAGTACGAAGTACGATTAAGTAAAGGCATGGTATGATTCTAAATTTCAAGCGAATTTAGAATATTTCAAGCATCTCTTATTCTAAATACTCAATTAACCACAGAGATCAAGAGTTAAAGAGGACACAGACTCTTTTTTTTAAAAAATAATCCTTCGACAGGCTCAGGAACCGTCCTTCGACTAACGCTCAGGAACCATCCTGCCTTTTTTTATAAATAAAAAATCAAAAATAAGAAATCAAAAATTCTCTGTGGCCTCTGTGAACCTCCAAATCTCTGTGTCCAAGCAGCCTAGTGCAATGGACGTCGCTTCACGATGCCTCCCTTCGTCTCCTTCACACTACTCATCACCACAAACGCCGTCGGTTCGATTTTCTCCAACTCCGCTTTGAGCTTGTTTAGTTCCAATCGTGTGATGACCGTGTAGATAATATCCACCTCGTATGCTTCTCCGTTTTTGCCGTGACCTCTTTTGCCGGTGTAGATTGTAACTCCGCGCTGCATTTTTTCGATGATCATTTGTCGGATTTCTTCGTGGTGCACGGCTACGATTGTCACACCCATATATTCTTCGATACCTTCTACCACGAAGTCGAGTGTTTTGGATGCTGCGAGATAGGTGATCATCGAGTACATCGCTACGTCGATGCCGAGGAAATACGCAGCCGCGCCGAAGATGAGGATATTGATGAGGATGATTACGTCGCCGACTGTTGCGCCAATTTTGCGGCTGAGGTAGAGGGCGAGAACTTCTGTTCCGTCGATGACAGCGCCGCCTCTCATGGTGAGGCCGATACCAGCGCCGAGGAAGAATCCGCCGAATATGGCGACGAGGAGGTTATCGTTGGTGACATCCGGGAAAGGCACTAAAGCTAGGCATATAGCCAGTCCCGCAATCGCCATCGAGGTTTTGATTGCGAAGAGGTGTCCAACAGTTTTATAGGCCATGAAAATGAATGGCAGGTTGACCAAGATGATTAATGCGCCAAGGGGAATTTTGGTAAGGATTGAAAGCAGAAGAGAGATACCCGTTGCTCCACCATCGATAAAATGGTTGGTCAGCAAGAACCCTTTGAATCCGAATGCAGCAGAGAATATGCCCAAAGCGATAAAGAGGAAGTCTCGGATATTCTGCTTCACGGTAATCTTCAGCAGACGATAATGTTTCGCCGCCTGGTAATTGAACTCCCCCTTGATTCGTTTTTTTCTAGTCATGATGTGCTTCTCCT
>JBIIBU010000199.1:0-4049 GCA_044239235.1 Flavobacteriales bacterium | reverse complement strand
TTTTGATTTCATTTTAGAGCGCATCGGTTATTTCTTGGATCAACCAAGAATGGCTTTGGATTATCCCAACGCTCGCATGGAAGATGAAGTTGTTCTTCCTTATTTTTTCATTTCTCCAAAAATGGCGGATCAGTACCTAAAAGCTTGTAAGTCTAAGTCTTCAGAGAAATTGAGAGCGAAAATATCGAAATCAAAAAGACCTAAAAGCTTTCTATTAAAGAGAAATATGTCTGTAGATATGAAAGTGGACAAAGAGAGTTTTACAGCGGACAACGTTTTGTGTTTTATTGAAGGAACAGATCCGGAATTAAAAAACGAAGTTGTTGTTATTTCTGCGCACTATGATCACGTTGGAGTAATGAACGGGAAAATTTACAATGGTGCGGATGATGATGGTTCGGGAACAGTAAGTGCGATAGAAATTGGAGAAGCATTTATTAATGCAAAGAAGGAAGGTCACGGATCGAAAAGAAGCATATTGATTCTTCACGTAAGTGGCGAGGAGAAAGGACTTCTGGGTAGTGAGTGGTATTCTGAATTTCCAATTTTCCCACTGGAGAATACAGTGTGTGATTTGAATATTGATATGATTGGTCGTGTAGACGACGCTCATAAAGACAATGACAAGTATGTGTATGTAATTGGTTCAGATAAGTTGAGTACCGATCTACACAAAATTTCTGAGAAGACAAATAGTACATACACGAATTTGGCATTGGACTATACCTATAATAGCCCAGACGATCCGAATCGCTTTTATTATAGGTCAGATCATTACAATTTTGCGAAGCATAATATTCCTGTAATTTTCTATTTCAGTGGTGTGCATGAGGACTATCACCAACCTGGTGATGATGCTGAGAAAATCTTGTACGATAAGATGAGCATTATTGCGCGATTAGTGTTCTACACTGCGTGGGACGTGGCAAACAGAGATGAGAAGTTGGTGGTGGATGTGAAGAGTGATTTTGAGAATTAAGAAATTATGGAGCATAAAAAAAGCCCGTCTAGTTGCTAACTAGACGGGCTTTTTTGTTTTATGTAAATTAACGAGGATCGTCTAGAGCAACCGACTCTTGGTTTGAAGCGCCTTCATATTTTGCATCACCAAATCCGAGTATAGGCCAAAAGATGAAGGAAAGGAAAATTAGTCCTAAAGTGAACCCAACATCTTTTCCGAATTTTTTAGAAATTAGGTTATAAGACCAAATGATAAAAATGTAGTTAACTATTGGGATAAGCATTAATACGGTCCAATAACCTGGCTTACCAATGATTTTAGTAATAATGTAAAGGTTGTAGATTGGAATAATTGCCGCCCATCCTGGTTGACCAGCTTTTTCGTAAACTTTCCAGATTGAAGCAATCATAAGGAAAGCAACCGCAAGTAATAAAACAATTAGCATGATAGTGAGATATTAATTTGTTGCCTACTCAATAAGGCTTTTCGGCGTCGGCCATCCATTTTTAAAAACGAATAAAAGGGTTTAGTTGGTCAAAGCTAAACAAAATCTAATGGGATGTGTTTATGAGCCTAAAATTTACATTATCAATGTCATAGAACAATCAAAAATTGATGCCAACTGATTCAAATCGAACAACTAAAGAAAAGTTCTGTTTCCTTTGCAACAATTATGAAAAAGAAGACCGCTATTTTATTGGTGAATCTTGGTTCTCCCGATAGTCCGAAACCGAGTGACGTATATCGTTACTTGACAGAATTTTTGAATGATCCACGGGTCATTGATGTCAATTGGCTTGGCCGAAAAATTTTGGTGAATGGGATTATTGTTCCGTTTAGACATCGTAAGAGCGCTAAGATTTATGCGCAATTATGGACTGAAAACGGATCTCCGCTAATCCATTATGGACGCAAGGTTCAGGAGAAATTGCAAGCGAAATTTGATAGAGATGAAACGCGCGTTTTCTTAGGAATGCGTTACCAAAATCCTTCGTTGGAATCGGCGTTGGAGAGCGTGAAAGAGTGGGGTGCGCACAAGCTCATTATTCTCCCAATGTTCCCGCAGTATGCATCTGCCTCAACAGGCTCGGTGATTGAGAAAGCGATGAAAGTGATGGAGGGTTGGTGGTCGTTTCCAGATATTAAAATCATCAATCAATTTTATGATGATCCTGGATATATCAACTGCTTTATTGCACGCGGAAAGCAGTTCGACCTAAATGCATACGATCATATTTTATTTAGTTATCATGGACTTCCAGAGCGCCAGGTAGATAAAGTTTATAAGGATAGAAAATGCCGCAATCATAGTTGTGAGCATGAGATAAATGATGAAAATGAGCTTTGTTATAAGGCTACTTGTTATGCTACAACCCGCTCTATCGCTGCTGGTTTGGGATTGACTCCAGATCAATACACGGTATGTTTTCAGAGTCGCTTGGGTAGTGGATGGATTGAGCCTTTTTCGGATAAAGTCATTGAGCAATTGGGTAAAGAGGGTAAGAAAAAGCTTCTTGTTTTTTCACCAGCTTTTGTTGCCGATTGTTTAGAAACAACGATCGAAATTGGACACGAATACCAAGAGCTTTTTGAAGAGCATGGTGGTGAGAAAGTACAGTTGGTGCCGAGTTTGAATGATGGGGATGATTGGGTGGAAGCGTTGGTTAGTTTGATAGGGGGGAAATGAGGAAATGAGAGAATGGGAAAATGGTGCTTTAGATTATTTGAACCAGCTGGAGTAGAGGGTGTAGTTGTTGGCTATTCTTTCGATTTCGCCTTCGATGTGGGCTTGGGAGATGTCTTTTACTTTTTTGGCGGGTATTCCTGCGAATATTGAGCCTGAGGGAACATGCGTTCCCTCTAGTAGTATTGCTCCTGCGGCAACAATGCTGTTGCTTTCCACAACACAATTATCCATTACGATTGCGCCCATTCCAATAAGCACATTATCATGAATGGTGCATCCGTGCACGATGGCGTTGTGTCCTATGCTAACATTGTTTCCAATTGTTGTTGCAGCTTTTTGATATGTGCAATGAATTACGGCGTTGTCTTGCACGTTGACTTTATTTCCTAAACGAATGGAGTTGACATCGCCGCGAACGACGGAATTGAACCAAAAGGAGCAAGATTCACCCGCGATAACATCACCAACAATTGTTGCGTTTTCTGCGACGTAGCAATCATTTCCGAGTTGTGGACTAACTCCTTTAACGGGCAATATCAGCGGCATAATAGAGATGTTTGATGCGCAAGTTAATCACATCAAAACATTATTCTCCTTTTGTAAAAATTTTGTTTGCTGAGTTTCCTTTTTTGTCGGAGAGCCTAATTATATAGGAACCCGCGGAGAGATTTGAAAGGTCAATTTGATTTTTATTGAATGCCATGAATTGTTGTGTAAGGGCCACATTGCCGAGCATGTCGATTATTTGCAAAGAAAAAACCTGCCCACTTAGAATTCCATCAGTAGCGATGAATAGCACGTCTGACGAGGGGTTTGGGAATATTGCAAAAGAAGAAAGTAATTCTTTTTCATCAATAGACAATGCCGATCCACAAGTAGATGCGTCGATAGGATTATCGAATACCAAAGCGTTGTTTTCGTAGTAGCAAGTAAGTTGCGGGCTGTAGTCGGCGATCCCCGCTGTGGTGTAATCACGAATTCCTCGATCTGATCCAATTCCTTCGATGTAATATCCAGTGTACCAATCGTCGGAAAAAGAGATTCTTTCACGTGAAATGCCATTGATTACTACTGTTTCAATGTTGGTGATAGTGATCGGTGAGAGTTGGCCAACACTGAAAACTGCGATGACATCATTTACTTGAACATCGAAATCATAGAGCAGATATTCTTGATCATTAACGTACATATAGATTTTTTGATTTTCTATGTCCTCTCTTATTAAGCCTACTTGATACAATTGAGAAGGGTCTGATACAGGAGCTTGCATTATACTTGTGTAGGTGTAGTTCCCGTGAACCTCAGTTGGGCCGAGGGTTTCGACGGTGTGCACCAAGATGAGTCCGTATATATCAACGAGCCAAGTTTGTTCGCTATTTCCGATTAATGGCTGATACGAAA
>JBIIBU010000198.1:0-4063 GCA_044239235.1 Flavobacteriales bacterium | reverse complement strand
TGCAGAGCCTTTCATTTTGGATACAGCCTTCGTTGTTGAGTATCCATCTGTTAATGGAATCACTTTTACTTCCCCTCCATTTGCTCGAACTTCTTTAGACCCAACCATAAATGTTTTAGATGATTCATCTGTTTCATTAGGATCATAGTCTCCGCCTTTAACGAGAATGTCAGGTTGCAATGCGGTAATAAGTTCTAGTGGTGTGTCCTCGCCAAAAATGATTGTTGCCGCTACGCTCCGAAGGCCGGCTACAACGCGCGCTCGGGCTTGCTCATCGTGAATTGGCCGCTCAGGTCCTTTGTTCAACCGACGAACAGAGTTGTCGTCGTTGATGCCTACGATAAGCTTAGTTCCAAGTTTTGCCGAAGCTTCTAAATAATCGACATGACCAACATGGAGAATGTCAAAAACACCATTGGTGAAAATAACTTTATCACCATTTGATTTCCAAATAGCGATTTGTTTTTTAAGATCGTCAATGGTTTGAAATACCATGGTTACAAATTTTTTGGACCAGGTTTGATTTTATAAGTCGTTACCCAGAAGAATCCGATAGCACCAACTGCAAGTTCAATAATGGTTTTCCCAACCCACGAAATCCAAGCAAACGTGAGTCCAACTGCTCCAGAATATCCGAGGACTTCAAAACCAATTTTGGACATAAAATGATAGGCTCCAATTCCACCTTGAGTAGGAATGAGCATGCCAAGACTTCCCGCTACCATAAAAAATAAGGTATCTACTAAGCTCATTTGTTCTGTGATTGGCAATGCATACATCATGCATTGACTCATCAATAGCCAACAAGCCCAGATGCCAAGTGATAAGAGGATGAACAAGAATTTTTGTCGAAGTTTAAATATCGATTGAATACCTTTTCCTATGCCGCCAAGAAAGCGGGCTACCTTTCCAACAAACTTGATATGACTAAGTTTTTTGATCACATAATAGAAAACGATAATTCCAGTGATTCCCAGGAATGCCATTATCGCGAGCGTTTGTCCTTTTCCACCGGGTATAAGTTCAAATAAACTGCCTAGTGCGTCGGCATGTAAAAGACTAGTAAGAAAAATAACCAAGATTAGGATCAACACATCTACCACCCGCTCTAGGATTACCGTTCCAACAAGTTTGTCTATTGGAATATGTTCAGCACGATTTAGGATTCCGCAGCGTGCGATTTCACCGCTTCTAGGAATGAGATTGTTCATGCAATAACCAAATGCAACAGCATGAATGTTGGTCCAATTATCAGCCTTGTATCCCATGGGCTCGAGGATAATATTCCATCTCAAACCACGAAGTATCATTGCTAAGTAACTAATGAGCATAGAAAGCGCAATCCAAGCCCAATTGGCGTCAGAAAGCGAATCAGTGATTTGTTTTGTGTCAACACCCTTCGATGCAAACCAAAGTAGTCCCAAGCCTATAGCGAGGAAGATTACATATTTGAGGATGTTTTTCATCTTGTTGCTTAAAGCCTGTTAGTTGCGGTATTTGGGAATACAACCCAAGGCTTAAAGGTCTTTGCTTCTTCGAAATCGAGGGATGCGTAAGAGCATACAATAACAATGTCACCGACAGCAACACGACGTGCTGCTGGTCCATTAAGGCATACAACGCCACTTTCTCTTTCACCTGTGATGATATAGGTTTCAAAGCGTTCACCGTTGTTGCAATTCAACACAGTTACTTTTTCACCTTCAATCATGTTCGCTGCTTCCATAAGCAACGGATCAAGGGTAATGCTTCCGATATAATTTAGATCAGCCTCGGTCACTGTGACACGATGGATCTTTGATTTCAATACTTCTATTCGCATGGCGGCGCAAATATAGTTATTTGATTCGGCGCATTCGTATGCGTTAACTTTGAGGCATGGCGCAAAAAAAGTTAACCGAGCTTTTGGGAATTCGTTACCCCATAATCGTAGCTCCGATGTTTCTTATTTCGAATGTGGAAATGGTTGTGGCAGCTATTGAAGGTGGCGCTACTGCTGCATTTCCAGCGTTGAACTACCGGACGGATGAGGAACTAAAAAACGCTATTTCTGAAATAAAGCGTAGGACTTCTGGCCCTTTCGGAGTCAACCTGATTGTGAACAAATCAAATCCGAAGTTGAAGGGTCAACTTGACATTGTTGTGGAAATGGGGGTAGCGTTTGTTATAACTTCCCTGGGTAGCCCTCAATCGGTAATAGAAAAATGTCGCCCAAAGGGGATAAAGGTTTTTTGCGATGTGGTGAATGTGGAATATGCAAAAAAAGTGGAAACATTAGGTGCCGATGCAGTCATAGCCGTTACAAATCAGGCAGGCGGCCACTGTGGTCCGCAGTCGCCTGAGAAGCTCATTCCAGAGTTGGTTGCTGCATGTTCCATTCCAGTCATTAATGCAGGTGGAATTGCAACAAGGCAACATGTGGAAGAATCGTTGGCCATGGGCGCATCTGGGGTATCAGTTGGAACTATTTTTTTAGCATCAAAAGAGGCGGATATTTCAGATGATTATAGAAAAGCATTGATTGATTATGGGGCAAAGGACATAGTGCTTACAACGAAAATGTCAGGATCACACCTTACAGTAATCAATACGCCATATGTTCAATCTATAGGGACGAAAGCTACGTTTTTGGAAAAACTTGGCCGTAATAAATTCTTTAAGAAATACGCTAAGTTGCTGATAATGGTAAAAGGAATGAAAGCCATAGAGAAGGCGACGAAAAAAGCAACATACAAAACAGTTTGGTGCGCCGGTCCAGCAATAGAATATATTCATTCTATCCGCCCACTAAAGGAGATTCTAAAGGACTTGACCGAGTGATTTCTTATTTTTGATTTCTTATAGTTTATTTGAAATGAGGAATTAGGAATCCGAAATCATTTGGGTTCACTTGAGTCCATTTGTTTTAACTTTTCTGGAATCCGGTATCAACTGGTTTTTAGCGCCTTGTTTTGTCCATTTTATAGAAAGTGGTTCTAGAAAATGGAAAACATCCATTGTGCTGTGTCTGAATGGCTACTGATATTCAGTCATTTAAGTCTATATTTATTGGTTGGCATAACCTTAGACGCAAGAAAACTAAGAACTAATGAACATGGGTCAAAGTAACAATAAAGTTTTTGTCGTTGATGACGACCAATTCACCCTAAGCTGGTACGTACAGTATATTGGTAGTCTGGGCTCTTATGATGTTGAGAGTTTTGACAATTCTCTCGCATGTCTCAACAATCTCACGCAACAACCACATGTCATTTTCCTTGATCATCGCATGGATAGCCTTTCAGGATTGGAAGTATTGAAAAAGATCAAGCTTTTTAACCCGAATATTTATGTTGTGTTTATTTCAGGACAAGATGATATTCAGGTTGCAGTGAATGCATTGAAGCTTGGTGCTTTTGATTACATTATCAAAGGGGAGGGTGATTTGCAAAAAATTGCTGACGTCTTGAAGCGTATTTCTGATATACAAAACCTGCTTCAAAATCGCCCAGGTGGATTGTTGAGTAGCATCTAGCCTCAGTTGTAATAGAATGACATGCTCTCAAGCGAGGAAAAAGTCCAGATTCTGGAAGTTTTCTAACCAATTGCTTTAAACCAGAGAAAAACAGCTATCTTGTCGGGCTTATAAGTAAGAATGCCCGGCTATAAAATTTTTATTGTAGACGATGACCCTTGGTATGGTGAGATCTTGGAATATCACCTCTCCTTGAATCCAGACTATTCTATTACCCGATTTACAAATGGTAAGAGTTGTCTAGATATGCTGTTTTTAAATCCTGATTTTATTACAGTCGACTATTCACTTCCTGATATGACGGGAGGTCAGTTGTTCACGCAGATAAGAAATTTACAGCCGAATATTCCTGTTGTGGTTATCAGTAGCCAAGAGGATATTGCAGTTGCTGTTAATCTACTAAAAAAAGGCGTGTATGATTATCTTCTAAAGGATGATAACACCAAGGACTTGTTGTGGAATACAATTATCCAGTCTCGCGAAACTCAAAAATTGCGAAAGGAAGTGGAGGTTCTTCGTGAGGAATTAGTTCGGAAGTACGAATTTGAA
>JBIIBU010000197.1:0-4074 GCA_044239235.1 Flavobacteriales bacterium | reverse complement strand
GGAGACCACTCTTTGATGGTAGAGATTGACATTTTTAGTTTCGTTTAAGGTCACGAAACTAGAGAGATAAGGTCGAATAGTCAATGAAAACCTTATTCAGGTTTATGCAACAAAAAAACCGCCTGAATAGGCGGTTTTATATTTGGAATACCTAATAGGTATATTATTTCAAGCCGTTCACATAAACTTGCAAGCTGCTTTTCAAGTTGCTTGCTTTGTTTTTGTGTATCACGTTGTTTTTAGCCAACTTGTCAAGCATCTCAGATACTTTTGGTAGCAAAGCAGATGCTTCTGTTTTGCTAGACAAAGCACGAAGCTTGCGTACCGCGTTACGGGTAGTCTTGTGGTAATACTTGTTACGTAGTCTTTTCGCGTCGTTTGAACGAATTCTCTTTATTGCTGACTTGTGATTTGCCATTGTCTAAAAATTGGGTTGCAAATATAGTTAGATTTTTTACAAAACCAACCAATTCTAATTTTTTTCGATGAAAAGGAACTTTTTTTGTCTTCTATCCGTACCAAATGTAGTATTTTCCAATGAATTACTGATCTGAAGACCACCCTGAAATATCTAATATCATGTCTTTGTGTGCTTATCCTTAGCGGATTAAGCGCCCAAAATAATTCCCGTATTGAAGGTCTTAAGAAGATTGTCAATAGAGGAGTGTCCGATTCCATGTACATCCGTTTGAACATAGAAATCGCGGATGAGTATATTTTTAACAATCCAGATACCTCTGAATTCTATACCAGAAGAGCACTTGAGCGCGCAGAAAGGTTGAATGATGTTGCCGCAATGGCCAAAACTGAAAACTTCCTGGGCATTATTAATTACAGCAAAGGTTATTTGCTCACTTCCCTAGAACACTATCAGAGATCGCAAAATCTTTATAAAAACATTGGCGATAGAAGCGGTTCTGTGAAAGCTGCCAACAATATTGCAATTGTTTATACCAACCTTGGAGAATATAAAAAAGCAATTTCTATCTATGAAGAAGCTTTCAAAACCAATATGGAGCTGAATCTTATTGACGATGCGGCCTCCAATATTTTCAATATCGCGGCGAGCAATCTCGCGCTTAAAGACTACGAAAGCCTCAGAGAAAGTATAAAGAAACTAGAAGAGTTTAATCGAATTTCTCCGTCGAGTATCAATGCGTGTTTTATGAAATCTGAAATTTATGTAATCGAACATAAATTGGATTCTGCGCTCATAGAGCTGAATAAATCATATGACATTAGCTCGGCTGAAGGTGATGAGTATTTTTTAGCTTCCATAATATTGCGCAGAGCTGAACTCTACCTAAGTAAAAAAGAATACAATCGCGCGCTAATTGATTTGGGTGAGTCAGAGAGGCTTATCTCAAAAAATGATTTTAATGATATCAAGTTGGACTGGCTCGAAGTTCGTTCTCGCCTTTTCGAAGAACAAGGGATGTACGAGATCGCGTATGCGTCGAAGAAAGAATATATTGTTCTGAAGGATAGCCTAGACAAACTAAATAAGTTTAATAGAATTTCAGAACTCAATGCTAAATATGAGTCAGAAAAACGCGAGTCAGAAATTGCGAAGCAAGCTCAATTGATTGATCAAAAGACCTCTCAGGTCCGATTGATTCTAATTATTGGAAGTGCGGTTGGAATAATTTTAGGCTTGATAGTTTACAGTTTGTTGAAGAAGAGACGATTGACCAAGCTTCTTCAGATTCAAAATAGGGAGATCAAAACCCAAAGGCAGAAAGTAATTTCATCAATCAATTATGCGCGTAGAATTCAATCGTCGATTTTGCCAACTCATGGTGACCTGACGAATTTTTTACCGGAGAGTTTTATCTTGTTTAAACCAAAGGATATCGTTTCTGGAGATTTCTATTGGTACCGTGAAATCAATGGAAAATTATTTGTTGCTGCCATTGACTGCACAGGGCACGGTGTCCCAGGCGCCTTCATGTCGTTGATCGCAAATTCTCAATTGAATAAAGTCATTTATGAGAATAATTCAGAGGATCCAGCTTTTATTCTGACGAAGCTGCACGCTGAAATTATCCATATTTTGAACCAAGAAAGAGAAGTCCAAAATGCGCAAGATGGAATGGATATTAGTCTTTGTGTAATCGATAAAGTTCAGCGAAAAATTGAATTTGCGGGTGCTAATATGTGCATCTATATGATTAAGAATAATGAACTCGTAGAATTCAAACCAAGCCCCATTAGTTTGGGAGGATTGATCTATGAACGTCAATTCGAAATAAATCAGAGTCCTTTCCAAACTGAATCGATTTCATACGTGCCAGGCGATTATCTTTTTATGCACAGCGATGGTTTCTGCGACCAGCTTGGCGGTGCGGAAGGAAAGAAATACAACAAGTCTAAATTCAAACAGCTTCTTTCGAAGATTAAAGAAAATCCAATCTCAGATGCATCACAAATTTGTGAGGATGAATTAACAGCGTGGAGAGGTTCAATCCCACAAACAGATGACGTGCTGCTAATTGGGGCGAGACTTTGATAGTTTGGTAGTTTGATAGTTTGGTAGTGAAAAAGTGCACCCAAATTGAACCAAATGCACCCAAGTGCACCCAAGTGTAGCCAAGTGCAACCGAATATGATGCAACAGCATCAAAGAAAATTTCCCTTAATGATTTTTCATTTGTGTTCACTTGTGTGCATTCGTGTCCATTTGTGTCCATTTGTGTCCACTTGTGTTCATTTGTGTTCACTTGTGTCCACTTGTGTGCACTTTTTCAAGACCCCACGAACTCCCGACCCCCCGAACTAGATTTTCTTAATCTCGAACTTGAGATCCAATAGACTTTGTAACTCTTCTCCCTTCTCAATCATCAGTTCATCTTCTTTATCGACAATCCAATTGATTTTAAAAGAATTAGTGCTGGCTCTTGACTCGATAATGGTCAACATTTCATAGATGAAACGTCCAGATGATGAATTGAAATAATCGAGGTGAAATTCGAAATCAGTTCCACCATTTATTTCCTTTATTGCTGATTGTAAAAATTCGATTATTGGCTTATAGAAATTATAAGCGTTCTCTGGGAGTGACCTTCCACGAACGGAAAACTTCCCTGTGCCCAAATCAAAATTGATTTCGGGAGTGTCTTCTGTTTTGTCGATATATAGCTTTTCGGCCAACATTTTAGTTTCTAACTATTAGTATTTTTAGAAGGTCACATGGAACCCAAACAAATATCTCTCATCAGGCAAGGCCTCAAATGTATACTCAAATTTGCCATTTGCCGCCTTTACTACTTCGATTAATCCTAACCCGGATTTGTTCTTATTCTCAAATTTCAGACTAGCTTTCATAGCTGCCATATGCAATTCCTTTAGATCCTCTTGGTCAAGCATGCTCAAGTAAGCAAGCTTGTCTAACAAAAAATCTCTCTCTTTCGCACTCACGATATTACCAACTTGTATGAAGATTTGTTCTTCAGACTTTCCAATAAGAAAAATGCCTTCTTTACGCTCTTCATTTTCAGAAGTACCATGCTTGGAAATGTTTTGCAACAATTCCACCAAAACATGCGCAGCCTTGCGCGTAATACTATTAAATGTGGGATTACCCGACACGTTTTGTTCAACGATATCCAATAAGGATAAAATAGACTTCTGCGAAAAGTCCCCTTTGTAAAAAAGAAAGATATCCTTGGCGCTCAGCGCAGAATAAAGATCTATTGTTTGTGGGATGCAATTTCTTGCTAGGCTTTCAGTACTTTCTCTCTTTAAAAAGCTCACTTGCTGATGAAAACGAGCATAGGGAGGTTGAACCTCTTCAAATTCGCATAAAAGCTTGTGTCCAGATTTACGAGCGAGCTCAATTAACCCAAGCCCAGCGCCACCTTTCTCACTCAATTCACTATTGTTGTTGAGTTGACGCAGGTATAGACTTTTCAATTGATCATTATCCAAAGAATTGACTTGTTCAACCAGTTCTTTTAACGAGAGTATCTCTGATGCATGGATATGATTGATGGAGTTGATGATGAACTCCTTGTCTTTCATATGGAAGGTAAATATTCCTTCGTCTTTGAATGAATCCTCTTGGAGGTTCTCCCC
>JBIIBU010000196.1:0-4119 GCA_044239235.1 Flavobacteriales bacterium | reverse complement strand
CGCCATCCTCTGCAGTTCCAACGATCAATGGTAAATTATCTTTTGTTGAAAGTAATAATCCAAAAGAGATTGCTGTCATTCAGGGCGCTGTTGCTGCATCTGAAGTGATTGCTTCAAATACAGAAACAATTAGTACTAAATCGGAGAATAATTCAACGAGCGAGAATAGTCCGAAAACAGAAAATACGACTAATACAAACGTTGCCAAAACTGAGGTTGCAACGAAAACAGAAGAAAAAGCTGTAAAACAAGATCCCGAGACAACAAATACCTCTTCACAGGATGTGAAAAAGGGAACGTCTAAAGGTTCTGAAACAGCAGTATCATCAGTGCCTACGGCGGAAACAGGGATCACATTCAAAGTGCAAATACTAGCTGCACATCGTGTTGTTAATAAATCCTACTTCCAGTCTAAGCATGGCTATGATGGAGCGTTTAATATTGAAAACCACGAAGGATGGGTAAAATACACCACGGGAAGATTTGATGAGTACATCTCAGCTCGTGATGAAAGAGAGAGATTGAAGGGAGATTATAACACTTTACCCGGTCCATTCGTCACTGCATATAACAATGGAGAACGCATCACGGTCCAAGAGGCCTTGTTGATCACCAAACAGCAGTGGTATAAATAAGAACAAACGATCTGCTAATGGCCACGCAAGTGACCAGTAGTAATTTTGGTTAATTAATATAGAATTTGTTTAGGTAATTTAGTCTGAAAAAGCCCGGATAACGATTCGGGCTTTTTCCATGTATCTTTGTCAAGTGCAGTATTAATGACTTTTCTGCGAATATTTTGAAGAATGTTTGCAGGTTTGAGAAAGATAATCTATATTTGCCGCCCGTTAGAAAAAAGAAAAAGAAATGAAAAAAGATATTCATCCAGAAAATTACCGTCTCGTAGTGTTCAAAGACATGTCAAACGAGTATTCGTTCTTGAGCAAGTCAACTACGAACAGCAAAGAAACCATCAAATGGGAAGATGGCAATGAGTATCCATTGATCAAAATGGAGATTTCACACACTTCACACCCATTCTTTACTGGTAAAGTGCAGTTGGTGGATACAGCAGGTCGTATCGACAAGTTCAAAACTCGTTACGCGAAATTCGACAAGAAATAATCGTATTCTCGATATATTAAAAAAGCCATTCTTTCGAATGGCTTTTTTTATGCTTTGTAATTTCTGATTGCTAATTCAGTTCGCGGCTTCCAATCATTTCTAAGCCATAGCCTATAAGGCCAGAACGTTTTGTAGGATTGTTTGTGAGTAATTCCATTTTGCGCACCCCAAGATCGCGTAGGATTTGCGCTCCAATTCCATAATCTCGACTATCCATTAATGGCGCGGCTTTTATGTGCCCGTTCTCTTTCAATGACTTTAGTTCAGAAATTTCTTGCGATAATGTTCTGTCACGTTGAAGGTGATTCATATATACTATAACTCCTTTCCCTTCATTTTCGATCAACTGCATGGCTTTATGAAGCAAATCATCCTGTCCAAGGTCTTTTGCCCCGAAAATATCTGAAATAAAATTGCAGCTATGTACACGCACAGGAACCACTTCTTCCTCATTCCAGACGCCTTTTACAAGCGCCATGTGCTCTTTTGATTCTAGAGTCTGCTTGAATACTACAAGTTCGAAATTGCCATATCTTGTTTGAAAAGGAAGGCTTTCCACTCTTTGCACCAATGTTTCTTGCGAAAGTCTATAGGCAATCAAATCTTTAATGCTCACAATCTTTAAATCAAACTTGGCAGCAATTTCCATCAATTGTGGAAGGCGCGCCATCGTCCCATCGTCGTTCATTATTTCTACTAGAACGCCGGCTGGTTCAAATCCTGCCAATCGAGCTAAGTCAGCCGTAGCTTCTGTGTGACCAGTTCTTCTTAAAACACCACCATTTTTAGAAATTAGAGGGAAAATATGTCCAGGACGACCCAAATCTGATGGCTGAGTAGTCGGGTCTATTAAAGCTTGAACTGTTTTGGCTCTATCATGCGCACTAATGCCCGTTGTGCAGCCGTGGCCAAGAAGGTCCACTGAAATGGTAAATGCTGTCTTGTTTGGGTCGGTATTGCGCGTTACCATCAAGTCTAATTCAAGCTCCTGACAACGTTCTTCTGTTAGTGAAGCACAAATCAATCCGCGACCATGTTTGCTCATGAAATTGATAACCTCCGGAGTGACATTGCGCGCAGCTGTGATGAAGTCACCTTCGTTTTCACGATCCTCATCGTCTACTACAATCACGATTTTACCATTGCGGATATCTTCAATTGCTTCCTGAATGGTATCCAATTTTTCTTTCACAGTAGATGCTATCATGATGCAAATTTACACCAAGCACTGCTCAACATCGATATTCTATTGAAGAACTATGTTAAAGAATAGTGCTTTCATTACATTTTCTTGAAGTAATTTGCGCCCTCAAATCAAAAGTTATTTCAAGCAACATGAACATCCAGTCCATTCTGACCCATTCAATAGTTGATGCCGTGCAAAATTTGTTTGGTGCCGCAGCAAGTACAAATCAAGTTCAGTTGCAAAAGACCCGCAAAGAATTCGAAGGTGATATCACGGTGGTTGTATTTCCATTTGTAAAGGTTTCTAAAAAGGGTCCAGAGCAAACAGGAGAGGCTCTTGGTACTTACCTGACCGAAAATGTAAAAGAAGTAACTGGATTCAATGTCGTGAAAGGCTTTTTGAATTTGTCAATTTCGCCGGAATACTGGGGAAATTTCTTTTTGGAAGCGTATAAAAACGAAAACTTTGGATTTGCAGAGGCTAACTCTAAATCACATATTATGGTGGAGTATTCTTCACCAAACACCAATAAGCCATTGCACCTTGGACACCTGAGAAATAATTTCTTGGGCTATTCTGTTGCTGAAATATTAAAAGCGAATGGACACAAAGTGTCTAAAGTGCAAATCATCAATGACAGAGGTATTCATATTTGTAAAAGCATGGTGGCTTGGACAAAGCTGGGTAATGGTGAAACTCCAGAATCCACAAACATGAAGGGTGATAAGCTTGTAGGGAAATACTATGTGGAGTTTGATAAACTGTATAAAGCACAACAAAAGGAACTTATAGAAGGAGGCATGGATGAGGCAAAAGCCGCTCAGGAAGCGCCAATCATGCAAGAAGCTCAAGACATGCTTAGAAAGTGGGAAGCAAAAGATGAAGAAGTATATGGGCTTTGGAAAACAATGAACTCTTGGGTTTACAAAGGTTTTGAAACGACCTATAAAACCATGGGAGTAGATTTTGATAAGTTGTATTTTGAAAGCGACACGTATTTGCTCGGAAGAGATGAAGTTATTCAAGGACTTGAAAAAGACATTTTCTTTAAAAAAGAAGATGGTTCAATTTGGGTAGACCTAACAGACCAAGGACTGGATCAAAAGGCTCTTTTGAGAAAAGACGGCACAGCGATGTACATCACGCAAGACATTGGAACAGCAATTTTGAGATTCAGAGAATTTCCAGATATCGCTTATCAAATCTATACAGTAGGAAATGAACAAGAGTATCATTTCAATGTGCTTTTCAAAATTCTTAAAAAGCTTGGTTTTGAATGGGGCGAACAATGTTACCATCTGAGTTATGGTATGGTAGAGCTACCTGAGGGCAAAATGAAGAGTAGAGAAGGAACAGTGGTAGATGCCGATGATATTATGCTTGAGATGAAAGAGGAGGCGAGGAGTGTTGCTGCAGAGCAAGGAAAACTCGAAGCGCTTTCTGAAGAAGATAAAGAGGTGGTGTATCACAACATTGGAATGGCCGCGTTGAAATATTTCCTATTGAAAGTAGATCCTGTTAAAAATATGATGTTTAACCCTAAGGAAAGCATTGATTTCACGGGCAATACGGGGCCATTTATTCAATACAGCTATGTTAGAACTAGAGCAATTTCAAGAAAATATCAAGAGAGTTTTGGTGAGCTGAATTACTCGACCTCAATAGCTCCAGAATTGCTTAATGCTGGTGAATTGGCGCTAATTCAAAAACTACACGATTTTCCTGAAATTGTAGAAGAGGCTGGAAAGGCATATAATCCGGGCATAATTGCTAACTATACTTTTGAATTGGTGAAGGAATTTAGCAGT
>JBIIBU010000216.1:0-3792 GCA_044239235.1 Flavobacteriales bacterium | reverse complement strand
ATCTAGACAACCTTTAATTGCTAGCGGAACGTGCTGCAAAGCATAGGAATAAAGACGACGTCCATGCATTTTCAAGAACAAATCATCATTGCTTGTGCCTTTCGATTTTCCCATGAAAAGCATATTGCAATACTCCAATGCATCTGTTTGTGACGCGTGTCCTATTATACCAATTTTCTCCTCAGTTTCTTTTGATTCCAACACCACAGCTCCTGCTCCATCTGCATAAATCATACTGTCTCTATCATGTGGATCACATAGACGTGACAACGATTCTGTTCCGATTACAAGAATCTTTTTAGCATCACCTGAACGAATAAAATAATCAGCTTGAATAACGCATTGTAACCATCCAGGACAACCGAAGATCACATCATAAGCGACAGTAGCGGGATTCTTAATTCCCATCTTTTGTTTGATCCGCGCACCCAATGATGGAATAACATCCACCTTTCTTTCCAATGCAGTTGCCTCTCCAGCGTTGTGCGCTACAATGATGTAATCCAATTCTTCTGGATCAATGCCAGCACTTTCGATAGCTTGCATTCCAGCGAATGCACCCATGTCCGAACTATTAAGTTCGTCAGACAAATATCTACGCTCAGAAATAGTCGTAATTTCCTTAAAACGCTCAATGATTTCCTCATTGCTTTTGTTGATGGCCGTGCCATCTTGCTCCATAAAGCGATGAGACAGAAAATGAGAGTTTTCAATAATTACGGAAGGTATATAAGAACCAGAACCAGTAATAACGCTTCTGTAGGCCATGCGAATACGTTGTTTATTAAAATTAGGCAACAAACGTACAGTCGTCGATTGCAGAGTTATTGTCAAAGATACAAAAACGTGGGGTAGTGTGGTAGTTTGGTAGTGTGGTAGTTTGGTAGTGTGGTAGTTTGGTAGTGTGATAGTTTGGTAGTTTGGTAGTTTGGTAATTTGTATTTTCCATCAACCATCAGACATCATCCATCATCCATGCGCTTCGCGCATCGCGCTATAGCTCGGCTTGGACGAAGTAGTGGTCGGAGACTTGGCGGCCGTTGGATTTGGGGGAAAGAACTCGGTACTTTCTAGTCTTTAGGTTTTGATTATGAAATATGTAGTCGATTCTTGGTTCGTCTATTGGGAAAATTTTGAAGCCATTGAATGTGCCGAAATAATCAAGTGTTGATGGACAACTATCCACTAATTTTTCTTTAAGAATTTTGATGGCTTCATTGTCAGGAGTTGCATTGAAATCTCCCATCACAATCACTTTCATGTTTCTGTCAAGGTAAGGTTGAATTTGTTCTAGAATGAGCTTCGCACTATTCTGCCGAGCAACTTGTCGGACATGATCCCAATGAGAATTTACAACGCAATACGTATCCTCTTCTCGAGCTCCTTTGAAGACAACTATAGTCGCAATGCGCTCGCAGGCAGCATCCCAACCTTTATTGGGATGTTCAATGCTATCGGATAACCAAATAGTTTTTCCAAAGGCTATTTTATATTTTAATGTATCAAAATAGATCGGCGCAAACTCCCCCTTATCCGCTCCATCTTCGCGACCAACGCCATATCTGCTATAACCAGTTAGTGTGCTATCGAGATATTGTAATTGTGACTATAAGGCCTCCTGCAATCCCAAGAAATCAGGATGAAAATCCATGATTGCTTTTGAAAGACTATCTCTCCTATTCTCCCAAATATCCAAACCATCCGCAGGATTAGCATACCGAATATTATAAGTCCCCACAGTCTGACCAAACATGTCAAGACTGAAGGAAAGTAGCGCGAGGAAAAGAGTACGAAGTACGATAGTTTGAAGTGCAATCTTAAAATTTAATTTTCACACTTTCCCATTTTCACACTTTCCCATTTCCTCATTTTCACACTTTCCCATTTTCCCATTTTCAAGAGTATCGTGTGGCTCTATTCTCTCTACAAAACCCGTAGAGTGTTATTCCTAATTCTTTGGCGAAGTCTACGGCTAGGCTGCTGGGAGCGCTGACTGCGGCTAATATGGGAATGCCGGCTGTGAAACATTTTGTTACAATTTCATAACTCACTCTTCCACTCACCAACAAATATTTGGCTTCTTTTAATTTTCCTGAATTCAACAGATGTCCTACTACTTTATCGACTGCATTATGGCGGCCAATATCTTCGCGTGACACGAGCATTTTTCCTTCTTTATCGAACGCTCCCGCCGCATGCGAACCACCGCTCAATTCAAACCCCACTTGACCTCCCCGCAAACGTTCGAACATCTCCATTAATCCCAATTCCCCTTCGGGGCTACCATAATGCGCTCCTTCGGAGCTACCGTAATGCGCTCCTTCGGGGCTACCGTAATGCGCTCCTTTGGGGCTAAAATCCTGGAGGTCGGTTCTGCCGCAGATGCCGCAGCTGGCCACGGATAGGAGATTGCGCTTGTTGATTTGACTTTTATCAAAATCCCCTTCTGCTATGTGAACATTGACTTTGGAGATGTAATCCTCGTCGGATGTTTCGGTAATATCAATGTGGAGCTTCCCTTCGTGCTTTTTGTAAACGCCTTCAGAAAATAATAACCCCCGGATGAGGTCTTCCTCATGCCCGGGGGTATGCATTGTAAGCGTAAAAGGTTCAGCGTTGACACTGATCGATAAAGGATGTTCCACAGCGAGATGGTCTGTTACACGAACGACCTTTTCTCCATCTGTTTTTATGCCTTCATACTTCCTTACACTCATTATGATAAGCCTGTAACTACACCATTATCGTCGATATCCATTCCTTCAGATGCTGGGATGGCAGGAAGTCCTGGCATACGCATCATATCACCCAAAATTGGAATGATAAATCCAGCGCCAACAGCATATTCAAATTCTCTAACAGTTACTGTGAAATTTCTTGGACGGCCTACTTTGCTTTCATCATCGCTAAATGACTTCTGCGTTTTCGCCATACAAATAGGAAGTCCTGCTAGTCCAAGACGCTCAATTGTTCTGAGATTTCCCTCAGCTTCTTTGGTGTAATGAACGGCGTCAGCTCCGTAGATTTCCTTTGCTATTCTATCAATCTTTTCTTTCACTGGCAATGACCAATCGTAGAGTGGCTTGAAATTATTATTTCCGCTTTCTACTTCATCTACTACTGCTTGAGCAAGATCTTTTGTTCCTTCTCCTCCATTCGCAAAGCCACGAGAAACAACAGCCTTGATACCAAGCTTAGCGCATGCATCAATAACGAAGTTCAATTCCTCTTCGGAATCCGTTGGGAAATGATTGAGCGCTACAACAGGATTCAATCCGAATTTGCGGCAGTTCTCAATGTGTTTTTCAAGATTCTCAAAACCTTTCGTAACACGTTCCATTGAAGCAGTATTGTACTCTTCTTTTTTCGCACCACCATGGTGACGAAGGGCACGAATTGTAGCCACAAGTACCATTGCGTCTGGCTTCAAATTGCCATATCCGCATTTGATATCCATGAATTTTTCAGCACCAAGATCTGCTCCGAATCCAGCTTCCGTAACAACATAATCTGAAAGCGACAAGCCCATCTTCGTCGCGATGATGGTATTTGTTCCTTGTGCAATATTTGCAAAAGGACCACCATGCAAGATGGCAGGATTTCCTTCAAGTGTTTGAACGAGGTTTGGTTTTATAGCATCTTTCAATAGAAGAGCCATTGCACCTTGTGCTTTCAAATCACGCGCGAAGATTGGTTTGCGATCGAAAGTAAAACCAACGAAAATATTTCCGAGTTTTTGTTTTAGATCACTAATGTTTTTCGACATGCAAAGTATAGCCATCACCTCACTTG
>JBIIBU010000215.1:0-3805 GCA_044239235.1 Flavobacteriales bacterium | reverse complement strand
AAATTTGAAGGGTGCACTTTGTGGAGCGCTTGATCCAACAAAAGGAATGTACTGGGCGTGGCACAGTGGCTATATCAATTTTAAATTGGAAGGTGTTAGCAAAGAGTGCAAAAGCCGAAAGAATAAATTTCAATATCATCTAGGTGGTTATGCTTCCCCCTTTTCTACGCTTCAAACATTGGTGTTTGCTTTGCCGGTCGAGAATGAATCGAATATTCAAATAGGATTTTCATGTGATGATTTTCTGACTGAACTTGATTTTAGCAATACTACAGAAGTAATGCGCCCTTGCGAGAAAGCTGTTGAGTTGTCGAATAAACTTAAAGTTTGTTTCTATATCAAACGATGAAAAAGCGGCTAATCATATCGTCGTTTGTCATTGCTATTTCTGCTTCATGGATTAGTGATAGCACGCCCGTGGTGTTACCAAAACATTTTCCTGAACCTATATATGATTTTTCGAAAAATGAAATAACGGACAAGACGATTTTGCTTGGGCGTACTTTGTTCTTTGATCCTATTCTTTCTTTAGATAGCAGTATTTCTTGCGCGTCATGTCATTCGCCATACAATTCTTTCGCGCATGTCGATCACGATTTGAGTCATGGAATTAATGATCAAATTGGAAATAGAAATGCCCCTGCATTGATGAATTTGGCCTGGCAAAAAACGTTTATGTGGGATGGCGCAGTGAATCATCTCGATATGCAAGCGCTCGCTCCAATAAGTCATCCGAAGGAAATGGGCGAGGAGATTGGTCATGTGGTGGAGAAATTAAAACGTACACAGAAATATCAAAAGCTTTTTGCAGATGCATTCACAGATGGAGAAATTTCGGGGCAACATACTTTGTTAGCTCTAGCGCATTTTCAATTGACACTTGTAGCGGCCAATTCGAAGTATGATCGCGTTCAACAGAAGAAAGAGAAGTTTACGGAACAGGAACGACAAGGGTACTTTTTATTTAAGATGATGTGCAATCGTTGTCATCGCGAACCATTGTTTAGTACATATGAATTCAGCAATATTGGATTGCCGGTCGACACCACATTGAATGATTATGGTCGAATGAATATTACGGAGGATCCAAAAGATTCGCTGTTGTTTAAGATCCCCACATTACGAAATATCGAACGCACTTTCCCTTATATGCATGACGGAAGATTTAATACACTCAATGAAGTATATGAACATTATGAAAGCGGAATGCAGAAGACCAAAACCTTCGCCCAAGAAATCGACAAGTCCATGGCGCTCTCCGCAAAAGACCGGGTTGACCTGACGGCGTTTTTGCTAACCCTGACGGACGACTGGTGACGGACGACTGGTGACGGACGACTAGTGACAAGTGACTAGTGACCGACGACCAGTGACCGACGACCAGTGACCGACGACCAGTGACCGACTACTGACTACCAGTGACCAACTACTAGTGAATAGTGACGAAGGTTTGAAATAACAATTGGAAAATTCGAGATAAAGAATAAGAAATTGAAAATAAAAAATCAAAAATCACCCGTTCGACAAGATCAGGGACCGGAAATCAGAAATTCAAAATAAAAAATAAGAAATCAAAAATCAAAAATAAAATGAGATCCACATTAACTCTACTTTGTGTTTGCTTCGCGCTCACGAGCATAGGACAAACTAACCCTGTTGTCACTTCTTGGTTGCAGAATAATTCAATTCTTGGAAGCCATTATGTATCGGGGAATAGCACAGCGATTCAAGACAATGTGCTTGCGAATGTTCAATCTGTGCAGTACTCAACGATGTGGGTATATGTGACAACCAATGGAATTCCGGCTTATCCGACAGGTCCGTTTTTAGATGGAAATCCTTCGGTTGCAAGTGATCAAAATGCGATCTTTAAATTTCCTTTGACTCCTTTGGAAAATACAGGTGTGCCTACTGCAACGAATGGCGGTAATATTGGTGTATTCATTAATGGGGTTGCTCTTTTTGATTATCGTGATGGCGTCTCATGGAACAATAACACACAAGCCGAGGGTGGCGGACCAATTCCAGGTCCTCCTGGACAAGGCATTTGGAATAGAGATGCTATAGTAGCTGAAATGGGCGGGTTCGATTGTTCGAAAGGACATCCTGCAATGGGCAATTATCATCATCACCAAAACCCTTCTGCGTTTGATTTAGATCTTAATGTTGTTTCAACAGTTTGTAATTTATATGATACTGATGGACTTTATGTGATTAATGAGAATGAACATTCTCCTCTTATTGGATTTGCATACGATGGTTTCCCTATCTATGGTGCCTATGGTTATGCAAACGCTGATGGAACGGGTGGAATTGTTCGCATTAAATCAAGCTATCAACTGCGTGATATCACAGTCAGAACACATTATGCTGATGGTTCAAATGTCACAGATGGTCCTGCAGTAAGCGCAACATATCCGCTCGGTCATTACAGAGAGGATTATGAATTTGTTACTCACCCTGAAGAAGATTATTTAGACGAACACAATGGTCGCTTTTGTGTAACACCAGAATATCCAGATGGAACGTATGCTTATTTCTGTACGGTAGATGAGAATTGGAATTCAGCTTATCCTTATGCTGTTGGTCCTACGTTTTATGGAACTAAAGTGGCTTCAAAAGTGAATTCAATAACAGAAACAGTTACAGCTTATACAGGAAGTGTGATTGTGAATGAAGTTGATTTGAATTCGATTGAAATTACGTTGTTCCCAAATCCTTCGCAAGATTATGTGGCAGTGCAAGTAGGTGATTTGGTAACAGAAAATGTACAAGTTGAATTATTTGATGCCGCAGGAAAACTTGTGAGAACTTCAATGATCCTGCAAGGAAGCACTTTGACCTACCTAGATGTTCGCACACTCTACAACGGTAATTACATCGCGAAGTTCACCGCTGGAAATAGAGTGGTGAGTAAGGTGGTAACGGTAGCTCGGCTCTAGGCCGTAGGCCGTAAGCATTAGGCTATAAGCTTTAGGCTGTAAGCATAAAACCTGAAGCCTATAGCTTACAGCTTACGGCCTACGGCCTACCGCAGTAGTTGCAGCGTTCCGCTTTTTTGGCTTTCTTGTATTAGAGAATTGCCGTTGGCGTCGTTTGCTATTAGGGTGTAATAATAGGTTCCTTCTGCTGCGGGTATGCTATTTTGTTGTCCATCCCAATGCTTGTTGGAGTTGGTGCTTTCAAACATCAAATCGCCCCATCTGTTGTAGATTTTGATTTCGTATTCTGGAATTCCAAAATTGAAGATTTCAAATTCTTCGTTGTCGCTATCGCCATTTGGTGTAAATACATTTGGGATAATGATGAAACCACAATTGGCAACTACAATTACTTCATCAGTAGCTATGCAGCCGTTGATGTTTGATGTAAGCGTGTAAACAGTGCTTGTAACAGGAGTAACAATTGGATTTAGAATATTTGGATTGCTCAGTCCTTCTGCTGGAGACCAAGAGAAAGAACCTTGCGCTGTTCCGTCGAGTTCGGTTCCGTTTTCACAATCAGCCAATACGTCGATGCCAGCATCAACATTAGGAAGTGGAGTGAATGTGATATTGATTAAATCAGAATCGGTGCAACCTTCGATGCCTGTGGCCACAACCGAATAGAATCCAGTTGTTGTTGCATTAATTATTTCTTCATCGCTGCCATCTAACCAGAGGAGTGATTCATAATCTCCAGATATTGTCAATTCCACAATATCACCTTCGCATGGTGTTTCGTTTGATGCAACGATTTGAATATTTGTTGGAGTGAGGAATGTTATTTCAAAAGGATTGGATAGGGCAGAACAACCGAATATTGA
>JBIIBU010000195.1:0-4152 GCA_044239235.1 Flavobacteriales bacterium | reverse complement strand
AACCAAAACACTTGAACATTACTTCTACAATGTTTTCGAATATACCTCGCAATCGCATGCGACCTATTACGATGAAAAGCAATTTCTTCGTGAAATAATTAACGATTCGTTACAAACAATTTTTCAGTTCAAACGCCCCATACATCGATACCTACTAACCGAAGATGATCAGCTTTTTATTGCAGGAAAAAATGATCGGCTAGAAACTCTCGACCACAACACCGGCCAAATGGTAGCTATTCTCGAGAATTGTCGTTTTAACGGCGTCTTTCTCGATCACAATCAAAACGTTTGGTTCTGCACAAGAGGAAAGGGCTTGTACTTTCAGAACGCAAACGCAAAAGATATCGTCTATATCGGAAAAGAACAAAACACCGACGATCCCGAAACCCATACTATAATTGTTAGGAAAGATCAAAAAATCCTATGGGGTGAAAATGGGACTTGGCTAGGCGTTCACAACCTTAAAAACGGTTTATCAAGTCGAACAAACTTAGATAACACCCCCGATGTTCGACTAATAAACCTGCTAGAAATACCACACAATCGAGTGGTTATTGGGCTTGATAATCAAGTCTTGTTGCTTGATAGCAATTATGCATTATCTCCTATACATGTCTATAGGACCGATAAATTAAAATCATGGTTTGGCGCAAAGGATATGTGTCTCGATAAAAACGGAATTCTCTGGTATTCCACATCATCTAGTCTATATCATTGGGATACCAATGACAAAAATCAACAATCATATTACAGCAATGCACGCCTAGGTAAACGTGGCTTCTCGATAGCTGTAGATTATAAAAATAGAATTTGGTCCTCGTGTATCGATGGTCTTTTTGTAGTCACAAACCCGCTAGAAGAAAAACCTTTAGAAACCAAAATATCCGACCTCAGATTTCTCGATTTGATTGAAAACAAAAACCAAATCATGATTGGTGCATCTGAAAATGACGGAATAATGTTTTTTAAAAATGATATTCTCATCAAAACCATTTCCTATAAAGATGTACTGGATGTAGATTTAATTCGATGCATCGCTCTTGAAGAAAACACCCTTTGGTGCGGTACAAATAAGGGAATTAAAAAACTCGTACTTTCTGATAATCTCGAACTTCTTCATGTGGTTTCATTTGGTGAAAACGAAGGTCTTCTCAACATGGATGTTCGAAAAATATTTATCGATACCGAACACGTCTATGCCGCAACAAACCACGGATTACTGCGTGTTCCAAAAAATAAAGACCAAATTGTTATCTCAAAATCGAACACCTATATCAGAACCATCTCTGGAACATGGGGCAAAATATTGGGAAACTCTCCTGTAAAAATCGACTACCTGAACAACAATCTTCTCATCGAGTTCTCATGCGTTTCCATCAATCACAATAACAATGTCGTCTTTCAATACGCTATCGACGATACATCAAATTGGACTACGCTTCACTCGAGAAACTTATCTGTAAATGACTTACCATTTGGCGATCACAACATCCACATTCGCTCTCGAATTATTGGTTCCAATTGGTCAAAACCAGAAACTGTTGTAGTTCACGTTATCGCGCCCTTCTGGAAAACCACATACTTCGCAATTCTTTCCGTAATATTGATATTCGGCATATTGGCTCTGGTTTTCTTCGTCTCTAGCAGAACACGAATTTTAAAACTAAAACAGATATCAACTATCAAAGCCGAGCGTGAAAGAATTTCAATAGATCTGCATGACGACGTAGGCGCAGATCTCACGCGCATCGCCCTGATGGCTGAGCGTCTAAAAGAGGATGACGATGATGCTTCGCAAAAAACTTTAGCCAATAAAATAATCTCAAACGCAAGCGGACTTCGACTAAAAGCAGATCAAATCATCTGGGCTCTAAATCCCATTTATGATACCACCTCTGACCTAGCAGCCTACCTTCATTACTACGGTAAAGATTTTTTTGAAGGAACACCAATGCAATTTCATTTCCACGAATCAGTCATAGAAAAAAGTGCGCTTTCGTCACTTCAAAGAAGAAATATATTTTTGATTTTTAAAGAAGGGATGAACAACGCGCTTAAACATTCAAAGGCTACTAATATTCATTTAAGCTTCCATTCTGATAAAAAAGAAATTAAAATTACGCTGGTCGATAATGGAATTGGTATTGAAAAATCCAACAATAAAATTGGGATGAAAAGCATGAAAAAACGCGCGTCCGAAATCAATGCTGAATACACTATTTCACCTAACATCACCGGCGGTACCGTAATTTCAATTCGACTCACATTATAACATTTGAATAGAATATACATGTCTGAAATAAAAAAACTTAGCATCGCTCTTGTTGAAGACGATCACGAAATCAGGGATGTCTATTCATTTCTGATAAACAAAACAGAAAACATGAACTGCGTCGGTTTTGAAGATGCCGAGTCATTCATGACAGAATTCAAAAAAGCCCCGCACGATATCGTCATAATGGATGTAAACCTTCCGGGTATCACCGGAATTGAATGCACTGAGCAAATCAAAAAACATCGTGCAGAAACGCAAGTGATGATGTTTACGGTCTATGAAAACAACGAGAATATCTTCAAAGCACTAGAGGCTGGTGCAAGCGGCTACCTCGTAAAACATTCCTCCCCTGCAAGTATTATTGACTCGATAAATCTTCTAGCCGAAGGCGGCGCGCCCATGTCGGGTCCTATTGCCAGAAAGGTCCTTGACTTCTTTAATAAGACGAATAAAAAAACAGAAAGCAACGAGTTTGGTCTATCCGAGCGTGAAGCAGAAATCCTCAACTTATTGGCCCAAGGCTTTAGATATCAAGACATCGCCGATCAGCTCTTCATCAGTTTCGGAACCGTTAGAACCCACATCTATAACATTTATTCCAAGATGCACGTCAATAATAGAACGTCCGCGGTACTTAAGTGGAACAGTCGTTAAATACGACGAAATACGTATTGTCTATTGTTCGTGTTTAGTACATCTTTGACGAAAATCCCTAAAAGCGATTTTTCATCACTACTGAAACACAATCGATCTAACAAGCATACACTTAAAACTATCTTGATCAAATGCCCTAAAAGCCCAAAAGCTTTGGGGCATTTGAGTTTTATGGGACTTGCATTTTTTAACAACAGGATGCGCCTGTTTAATTTTTCTTGCATTTACTTAGGCGAATGATAAAATTCATCATTCCAAGCTTGGCACTTATTGCAGTCGCGCTCTACGCATTCACATGCAATTCGTCCAATACAATCGATGCATCCAATAAAACTTTATTAAACTCTATGTCTGATTCAACTCACCACCAATACTACTCCCGCACTGACACAACTAAACTCGTGCTTCCCGACTCGACATGGAAAGCCATTTTAGATCCAGATGTATACGAAATAGCTCGTCATGCTGCCACAGAGCGCGCATTCACGGGTGAATACTGGAATTACGAAGGAATCGGCGATTACTACTGCCGTGCTTGCGGAAACCACCTATTTGTTTCCGACGCCAAATTCGCCTCATCATGCGGCTGGCCTAGTTTTTTCGAAACAATCAGACCAAACAGCGCCATTTATAAAGTAGACAAGTCTCACGGAATGTATCGCACAGAAGTCCTCTGCGGCCGCTGCGAGGGGCATTTAGGCCACATCTTCGACGATGGACCCGCTCCAACAGGAAAAAGGTTCTGCATGAACAGCATAGTCCTAGAATTCGCCCCACGACCATAACCTCTTCCTCATTTTCCCATTTCCCCGTTTCCCCATTTCCCCATTTCCCCACTTTCCCATTTCCCCATTTTCCCATTTCCCCATTTTCCCATTTTCTTCACCACCGCATACACCGGCAATCCCAAAAGCACAATAATCAACCCAGGCCAAGTAAACTGAGGTTTATAAACTAGCAACGCCACACAAAAAGAAGTCGCCAAAATCAAATAAACTATAGGAAGTATTGGGTAAAGCGGTGTTTTATACGTGCGTTCTAATTCAGGTCTCTTGATGCGAAGAATGATAACTCCCGCTATTGTCAAGATGTAAAATATCATGACTACAAAAACAACGTAATCCAATAGGTCACCATATTTTCCGCTCAAACAAAGCGCTGAAGCCCAAATGCACTGAGCCCAAATTGCCCACGCAGGAACTCCGTTTTTATTCAACTGA
>JBIIBU010000193.1:0-4180 GCA_044239235.1 Flavobacteriales bacterium | reverse complement strand
GCATTGTTTATTATGTAAAAGCAGGCGATAAAGTTCAACGCAATCAGCAATTTGGTTTTATCAAGTTTGGCAGCCGTGTAGATCTTTATTTTCCTTTAGGAACAGAAATCATTGCAAAAATTGATGATGTTACCAAAGGAAATGAGACATTGATTGCTCGCTGGGGCAAATGAACAAATGCCGATTGAATTCGGTATTCCATAAAAAATATTTTCATGCAAGCTGAAATCATCAGTATTGGGGATGAAATCCTCATTGGACAAACCGTTAATACCAATGCTGCATGGATGGGCGAAGAGCTCAATGCGATTGGTATTCGCGTTCATCGCACTACATCTGTTTCAGACGATAAGCAAGAAATCATCAACATCTTGAATGAAGCTTCGGCGCGATCAAAAGTTATTTTGATCACGGGAGGCTTAGGTCCCACGAAAGATGATATTACCAAGAAAACACTCTGTGAATATTTCAATACTGAATTGGTATTGGATCAAATATCATTGGATCGTGTAGAGTCTTTTTTCAAAGGTCGAGGCTTGCCAATGCTTGAGGTCAATCGACAACAAGCGATGGTGCCCAAGGATAGCATTACGCTTCACAATTTAAGAGGCACCGCAAACGGAATGTGGTTTGAGCGCGACGGAGTTGTTTTTGTTTCGATGCCCGGCGTTCCATACGAAATGGAATGGCTCATGGAAACGGAAGTGCTTCCTCGAATTCAAACTTTCTTCAAACGACCCGCGATAGTTCATCGTACGATTTTAACTACAGGAGTAGGCGAGAGTTTTCTTGCTGAGACTGTAAAGGATTGGGAGAATTCACTGGAAGAGCATAATATTAAGTTGGCCTATCTGCCCTCACCCGGATCTGTGAAACTTCGCATGTCGGCATATGGCGGTGGTTCTGAGGAACAATTGAAAGCCAAGATTGATGAGAAAGAAAAGGAATTAATAAAGTTGATTGGTGAGCACGTCTATGGCTTTGAAAAAGATGTTCTGGCTTCAGTTGTTGGTGATCTGTTAAGGTCAAGGCAAGCCACTATTTCAAGTGCTGAGAGCTGCACCGGCGGTATGATTTCACATTTGCTCACGAGTATTCCAGGTAGCAGCGATTATTTTGCTGGAGCTATTATTAGTTACAGCGATCAAGTGAAAATTGATGAGCTGAGCGTTCCAAAAGAATTGATAGATAGAGTAGGTGTTTATAGCGCGGAAGTAGCTGAAGCCATGGCAGAGGGCGCCCGAAAACGTTTAGGGACAACATTTGCGGTGGCCTCAACAGGTATAGCAGGACCAGACGACGGCGATGGTATTAAGGTGGGAACGATTTGGGTGGCTGCTGCAGGACCAAAAAGGACCGTTTCGGTGCTTTTGAGATTGGGAAAAAGCCGTGAAAGAAACATTTTAATGGCCTCCAATGCCGCATTAAACCTAGTAAGAAAAGAATTTCTTGCAATAAACTATTGATTGTTGGAAAAAATGTCGTTTATTTGCACCCCCAATTTAAAGGGTAAAATACTTTAAAGTTATGGCACGTATTTGCGAAATCACTGGTAAAAAGACAATCACTGGGAACCATGTATCCCACTCGAATATTAAAACTCGTCGTAAGTTTTATCCAAACTTGCAATTCAAGCGCTTTTGGAGCGCTGAAGAGAACAAGTGGGTTGAACTGCGAGTTACCCCAAAGGGAATGAAAACTATCAACAAGATTGGTCTTGCTGAAGCACTTAAGCGTGCTAAAGCAAATGGCTATATTGCTTGATTATTTTAAAGAAATTAAAGGTTAGACATTCAAAATAACGCCGTCCCATCATAAGGAGGGCGTTTTTTGTTGACCTAATATCTTGATTATCCGATAAGTAGTTCTTTTATGGCATTAAATGACGATATAAAATCTTCATTTCTTATATTTGCCGCCCTATAAAATAAGGAAACCTTTCCAAATTAATTGATCCATGCAGAATAAATCGTTTACCTGGATTTTTGTAATCTTACTGACCCTCGCGGTTGCTTACCAATTGTCTTATGGCGTGGTAGCTTCTAGTTTTGAGAAGAAAGTACATGAAATGGCTGTAGATTCTATCGGACAGACTGGCCTTGCTGGCGCGTCTTATGACTCTGCTGTTTATGCACTTGAAAGAAAAATGCTGCGCGACAGCTCTGATGCAAAAGTTTACCCATTGATGGGACACACCTACAGCTATTTGAAACAAAATGAGCTGTCACTAGGTCTTGACCTTAAAGGTGGTATGTCAGTTACCCTTGAAGTATCTATCCCAGATATGATCTTGGCGCTTAGCGACTACAATCAAAATCCAAATTTCCAAAAAGCAATCGCTGAAGCCCGTGATGCTCAGAAGTCTTCTTCTGATGACTATATCACTCTTTTCGAGAAGTCTTGGAAAAACAATAGCAATGGAACTGAACTATGGAGAATCTTCAACAACTTGGAGACTCAAGATAAATTCCCTGCAAAAACTTCTGACGACGACGTTATCAAAATCTTGCGCAAAGAAGCAGAAGATGCAATCAGCAACACTGAGAACATCATCCGCAAGCGTATTGACCAATTTGGCGTAACTCAACCTAACGTTCAAAAGCAATCTTTCTCTGGTCGCATCCTAGTAGAACTTCCAGGTGTTGATGATCGTGAGCGTGTTCGTAAGAACTTGAAGAGCACTGCGAACCTAGAGTTCTGGGATTGCTACTTCAACACTGAGGTAATCCAAAAATTGAGCGAAGCAAACACTGCGGCTGGTAAGAAAATGGCTCCGGCTTTCTTCTCCACTGACTCTCTTCGTCCAATGAAAGATTCATTGATGATGGCTGCTTTGAAAGACACCACATTGAATGCAACTCAACAGGATTCTATCCGTAAATTCTACGCTGATAATACAATCACTCCAGATAGCCTTCTTTCTAAAGATGATTTGAGAAAGAAAAATCCATTGTTCGCTGTGTTGAACCCAAGCGTTCCTCAAGGTTCTTCAATGGTAGGCTTCTCTGCTGTATCAGATACAGCTGCTGTAAACCGTGTATTGGCTTTGAAAGAAGTACAAAACATCCTTCCAGCAGATTTGAAACTCCTATGGGGTGCTAAAACTGAAAATAACATTGCAACGCTTTATGCTCTTCGTGACCTTTCTGGTCGTGGTAAAGCAGAACTTGATGGTAAATCAATCGTTGACGCTCGTCAGGACTTTGATCCTATCAAAGGTGATGTTACTGTCGAAATGAAAATGGATAGCGAAAAAGGTACTCCTGTTTGGAGAGAGTGGACTAAAAAGAACGCTGCTGACCAAAATCGTCCTATCGCAATTGTGATGGATAATCTAGTTTACTCTGCACCTAGCGTAAACTCAGAAATTCCAAACGGAAGTTCTGTGATCACTTTCGGTGATGACAAAAACAGAGAAAAAGCAATCCAAGAAGCTAAAGACCTTGCTGGTCTTTTGAAAGCAGGTTCACTTCCTGCCCCTGCTAAAATCATCGATGAGGTGACAGTAGGTCCATCTTTGGGTGAAAAGAATATCAAAGCGGGTATCTGGTCATTCATCATCGCATTCGTTGTGATCTTGATCTACATGATATTCTATTATGCTTGGGCTGGTTGGGCTGCTAACGTTGCTCTTGTTGCCAACTTGTTCTTCCTTATCGGCGCGTTGGTGTCACTGCACGGTGCACTTACATTGCCTGGTATCGCGGGTATCGTTCTTACCATGGGTATGGCGGTAGATGCGAACGTACTTATCTACGAGCGTGTGAAAGAAGAGCTTCGTATGGGTAAGGCAATCGCTGCCGCTATGAAAGATGGTTTCTTGAAAGCAATCAGCGCGATCATCGATGGTAACGCTACTACGCTTATCACTGGTATCGTTCTTCTTACAGTTGGTTCAGGACCTATCAAAGGTTTCGCAACTACATTGATCATCGGTATCTTCACTACTTTGTTCACTGCAATCGTAATCTCTCGTTTGATTCTTTACAGACGTCTTGATAACAAAAAAGAGATTACTTTCTACAGCAGTATTACTAAGAACTGGTTTACTAAGATTAACTACAACTTCGTAGGTCGTCGTAAACTTTACTACTTCATCAGTATCGCTATTCTAGTAGCTGGTGGTATCTCTTGGGGTGTTAGAGGTTTCAACCTTGGTGTTGACTTCATCGGTGGTACT
>JBIIBU010000192.1:0-4183 GCA_044239235.1 Flavobacteriales bacterium | reverse complement strand
TACCGAACCTATTCCCAATTCTACCAAAGCACTCCAAACCTCTTCTGCTTGAGCATTTTCGTCAAACCAGGACTCATGCCTAAACTCGATGGCAACCTTAAAATCTCTTGGCAAAGACGCTAGGTAAGTTATCAATTCATCAGATTTGTCTGACTTATAATTTGGAGGCAATTGGATAAAACTCGTGGACAAATGATTGCCCATTTCTAAGACAACAGTCAAGAAGTCATCAGTCACTTGATCGCAATTTTTGAATCGACGATAATGACTAATACTTTGCGGAAATTTAGGACAGAACTGAAATGATTCAGGAACAACATCCACCCATGATCTAACTGTCTCCTTTGTTGGAGTCCTGTAGTGAGTTGCATTCAGTTCTATCGTAGAAAATTGCTGCGCGTAAGCCTTGAGAAAATCCTTCTTAGGTGTTTTTAAAGGATAAATTTTACCCACCCACTCAGGTATATTCCACATGGTTCCACCTTGCAAAATCAATGGAATAGAAGACTTTCCATTCAAGACTGTTTTGGTCTTTTTATGATCTTCCGGAAGAGTAAAGTCTACACCTTCTATGTTATCGAGCTTACCGTATTTCACAAAATGAAATTAGGCTTGCAAGCTACTAAAGAAAAAAATCAAATCACTTTGGAAAAAAAACTGCGTGACCGAAAGTATTATCAGTACTTTACGCTGAGAAAAATCAGAACATTCTCGCTAATACAACATTTTTTGTTCTCAACAGTTGAACGACATATATGCAAAAAAATCAAGAAGAACTCATTTTAGACAAACCAGAAATCCCAACAAAACCAAAGGATTATAACTGGCTTGGTTATTCTTCATTGGGTATTTTGACTATTGGAATAGTTCTTCAAATGCTTCATTTTCGTTTTTGGACAGTACTTGTTTTGACTGGTATGGCGGGGATGTCTGTAAGAAGCGTTTTGCTTTTTTTGCAAAAAAAGAGACCCGCATTTGCCTGGTTCTATTTTTCAGGAAGAATATTACTTTTCGTGGCAGCGGGACTATATTTCTCTAAACTAATAATGGATCCCCGCCTTTTCTACCTGCCACTATTGTGCTTTCTAATAGGACTTGGATTCGTCATGATTTCGAAAAAAGAGGTCTCCGATGAAAGCACTGATGACATCTAGTTATTTTCGTTTTTCTTCAAGCAATAAATGCGCTTTGCGCTCTCTCTTGAATTCCTTCACACAGAAAATGCTTGTCCAAATTGGGGCATAAAGTGAGAATAAAAAAATGATGCCAATGGTTAACCACCATTCATTTATTCCTTTCCAGATAAAATTCCAGATCCCGCCATAATAGGCAATTGCCACAAGAATAATAGCCATTGCAATAGCGCCTACCACACTTGAATTAGATGCTTGACTGCCCGAGTTTGTTGTATAATTCCAATAACCTACAACTTTGTTTGATGAGTCATGAACAAGGTCAACTTTATTCTCATATTGAGCATGGTACAAACCATCGTCGAGACCGGTAAAAATCTGACCACCCACTTTAATCCAACGTTGTGAGCCTTTGCTCTCGTATCCGCGAACAACAGAGGTTCCGCTCTCTTGAACGATACCAGATATCAACGTTAGATTTGTGTCTGGAAATATTTTGCTAAAAAAAGATTTATCTGCCATGTTACTGTTCTTGGTAGCTTAATGTTGGTCTTGAAAATTTAATCTCCGTTCTACGATTAATCGCATGATCATTTTCTGAGCATGCTTCATTGCTATCGCAAGGATTCAACGGATCAACTTCACCTCTTCCTTCTGCTATTAATCGCTTTTTTTGAACGCCATTTTTTGAAAGGTATTCAATAACTGCGTTTGCGCGGCGCTGAGAAAGACTCAAATTATATTCTTCTGTCCCCCTGCTATCGGTGTGCGAAGTTAATTCCAAATCGACATCATCGTTCATCTTCATTATTACAAGAAGTTGATCCAGCTGCGCTCTTGAAATCTCACTAAGCGTGGCAGAGTTCCATTCATAATAGACTCGATTGATTATAAACACGTCATTTATAGAAATAACAATCTTCTCTCCTGTCTCATTGGTTAACTCTAGCGCTTCTTCTTCTTTAACTCTTCTGTAGTAGGCTTCCTGAGCGAGAATCGGAAGTGTTATTGTTTTTCCATTATCGAAAACAACCATTTGGTCGGCCTTGCAAGATGGTGCTAAACGAAAAACATATTCCTTTTCAGGCGTGACATTTCTAAAGGTAAATGCACCAGATTGCTCTGTATAAGCCACGGCAATCACCTCACCAAATTCATCGACTATTGTGACTGGCATTCTGCTAAACCCCTTTATTCCTATAGTAGATTGCAGTTTTCCTGAAAGGGTTAGGTTCAATACACTATTATCTTCATTTTTTAATTCAGGAATCTCTGAATACACAAAGCGAAGTAATTCCAATTCTATTTCACCCTTAGAATTGAAACTCCATTGTCTTACCCTATTTCCATTTTCATCTAGCAAGTACAAAATACAGTGCTCATATAACATGGAGTTTATCCCTACCAATTTCACTTTATATTTTTCTTCAAAAGCAAGTTTGCGAAGATCAATTACCCCTTGATTGGAGGCCGTTTGCGTGTCAAACAACTCACCCGATTCATTGTAGATTTGCACTGTCGCTTTGGGCAATCCGAGTCCTTTACATTCAATCAATCCTGAGAAAGAATTTCCGTGGGTGCGTTTAATTACTTTATCAAAAACATAAACATCCGATCCTCCCAAGCCTCGATCTCGACGCGATGAAACCAACCCTCGATCTTGTTGCATAAACACAATCATTAAATCATCCCCATCAGAATTCAAAGGCGATTCAAGTTGAATGGCGTTCATCCATTGATTCTTTTCTTCAGATTTAAACAGTTCAAATCCCATGTCTGGCAACCAGCCATTGGAGGCAAAATAAATATCGCCATTAAATACCGTTGGATTAATCTCAGATGAAGACGTATTGACTTGCCCTCCGCAATTGGCAGGTTGCGTCCAACCTTCTTTTGTTTTATACGCAAACCATATATCTAATCCTCCTTGACCACCTTTCCTATCACTAGAAAATACAAGCAAATTTCTTTCTGTGTCGAACCATGGTTGGGTATACGTATAACTATCTTGACAAAAAGGCAAAACCTCTGGACTACTCCAATTTGCGCCATCCCATTTCATTGAATAAATGCGCATCATATAGCCCGATTTCAAACCAAGAATATCATTTGAGGTAGCAAAATACAATGTTGAATCGATTGGATTGAAGGAAGCTGAACCTTCATCTCGTGCGCCTTTAAACTTTAACAAAGGCTCTAATCCTTGAAACTGATTGAAACTCCCATTAATCTGAGCGCTATAAAGCTTTTGTGCAGAGCCATCATTCCAAGACCTCCCAGATTTGGAGCGCGCCGCGCCATTTGTAAGAAAAATAACATCCTCATTAAATCTCCCACATGCAATATCATTTTCCGAAGTATTCAACCCCGAAACGGCTGTAATTTCATAGTTCCACTGAGCCCAAATAGGCTGAGTGCACAATAGAAAATACAACATGAATAAGAGGCGCATACAATTCGAAAATGTGTAACACAAATTTCGAATGATAATCCCTCAAATAAGACTTCTAAAATATTAATTATCAAGATTAGAAGGTGAATTACCCTCTTCTTCATCTTTCCAAATTTTGTATACCTCTTCAAGATCTGAAAACCAATCCGCACCGAACTTGCGAATGAGAGGTTCTTTTAAAAACTTATAGACTGGCACTTGCAACTTCGAACCACATTCGCAAGCAGGCTGACAAATAGGCCAGCGATGATAATTTACTCCTATATAATCCTTTAAGTTCGATAATCGAATAGGATATAGATGACAACTTATCGGCTTCTTCCAATTCGTTTTACCCTCTAAATAGGCTTTTTCCAATGCACATTTCGCAATCCCATGGTTATCGTAGTATACAAACGAACATGCACCATGATCAGAAACTAGAGTAGTAACTAGGTCACCATCATGATCCATTTGATAAAGACCATCTCTTTCTATAGCATCAATTCCTTCTTTTACCATAAAAGGCTTTGCTGCCTCATAAGACTCCTCCAGCAAGCTCAGTTCTGACTCCTCTATTGGCGCACCGCTTTCGCCTTCCACACAACACTCTCCTTTG
>JBIIBU010000253.1:0-3256 GCA_044239235.1 Flavobacteriales bacterium | reverse complement strand
CGACCACCAGATGAAGGTTCAGCATCAGTATCTGTATGAGCATATAGAGCAGCGAAATATTGCTGGACATTCAATTCACCAATAGCCATCATGAAAGTTTGATCGCGGTAATATCCGGATCTCCAATCACCATTTTTGAATTGCTTCGCCATGGCAATTTGTGCTAACTCTTTGCCATCTCCGAATATTCCGAATTTAGCCTTTCCAGTTAGAACTTCTTTTCTTCCCAAAAGAGAAGCTTCGCGACTATAGCAAGCCAAACGATAATCGTCTAGCATACGTTGGCGGATCTTCTCTTCAGTAAGAATGTGGTCTGGTGTTTCAAAAGTTTTAGACATGGTGCAAAGATAAGAAAAGAGCGCTCAGAAATTCTCGATGCACAGCGTTATAGATGTGGCGTTCAATTACAAGCTAGAAGCGATTTGTGCAGCGACTCTAGCGTTATTGAGGACCAATTGAATATTTGTCTCTAAACTGCGGCCAGCGGTAACATCTTTTATCTTTCCTAAGAGAAAAGGAGTAAGCCGTTTACCATTGATATCTAAAGCATTGGCTTCGGCAACGGCTTCCAAAATAACGGGTTCAATCTCCGAGCTAGGGATTTCATATTCCTCTGGAATGGGGTTGCTAATGAGTACACCACCTTTTAATCCCAAGTTCCATTTCGCATTCAAAAAATCGGCGATTTCTTGCGGAGTATCCATTCTCATTTCAACCGGAATGCCTGATGATCTTGAATAAAAAGCTCCAAAAAAATCGCTTTGAAAACCAAGAACAGGGACACCCATTGTTTCTAAATATTCCAATGTTCTAGGGATATCTAAAATTGCCTTTGCGCCAGCGCTAACCACCGCAACAGAAGTCATTCCTAATTCTTGCAAATCTGCGCTCACATCACCTGTAAGCTCAACACCTCGATGCACTCCGCCAATTCCGCCAGTTGCAAAAATTTTTATTCCCGCCATTTCCGCACCAATCATAGTAGCTGCAACGGTGGTCGCTCCTATTCTTTTCTGAGAAATCGCAATTGGTAAATCTCGTCGAGATAATTTCAAAACATTCTTCGAAGTCGCTAATTCCTCAAGTTGAGAAGAACTCAACCCCACTTGAATCTTTCCATTGATACAGGCTATAGTTGCTGGAATCGCCCCATTCTCACGAATAACTTTCTCCACATGCAAGGCCGTTTCCACATTTTGTGGATAAGGCATACCATGAGCAATGATAGTGGACTCAAGAGCAACTACAGGTTTCTTGGATAAAAGCGCTTCAGCGACTTCTTCATGAATGGATAAGAATGAATGCATGAGGCAAAGTAAATCAATTTCGTTAACTTAAATCAACGTTTATCTCTAGCATATTCCGCTAAGTTTGCAACCTCTTATGAAAGTACTCCTTCAATATTTAAAGCATTCAAAAAGGCCACTCATTTTGGCATTGATTTTAGCAGCTGTTAACCAATCATTCTCTCTTGTAGATCCAATGATTACAGGACAGATGTTCCAAAAACTCGCTGTGAATCACGACAGTTATACGGGGCATGGCGATCAATTTGTAAAAGAGCTTATAGTTTTTTTACTTCTTTCAATGGGAGCGGCAATGGTATCTAGAATTGCCAAAAACTTTCAAGATTACTTTACCAATGTTGTAATTCAACGCACAGGTGCTCTCATGTATACTGATGGAATTCAGCATTCATTGGAGTTGCCATATGAAGTTTTCGAAGATCAGCGCAGTGGTGAAACATTGGGTAAACTTCAAAAAGTGAGAACTGATTCAGAAAAGTTTATCACTGTTTTTATTTCAGTTTTATTCCAAAGTGCAGTCGGAATTATTTTTGTGCTTGTATACAGTATTCAAGTGCATTGGTTTATTGGACCACTTTTCTTGGTTACCGCTCCATTGCTAGCTTTCATAAGCAGCATGCTAAGTAAAAAAATCAAGACAATTTCAAAAACTATTCTTGGCGAAACAACCGCATTAGCGGGTTCGACGACAGAATCTTTGAGAAATATTGAATTAGTAAAATCACTAGGATTAACTGATCAAGAAGTAAATCGATTGAACAACACGACTCGAAGCATTCTTGGTTTAGAATTAAAAAAAGTAAAGTACATCCGCAGTTTGAGCTTTGTTCAAGGTACAACGGTTAACTTTATAAGAACAGTATTGATTGCATTTTTGTACTGGTTAGTTTTTAAAGAGAACATTGAACCAGGGCAACTATGGACTCTTTCTATTTTCTCCTTCTTCATCTTTGGACCTTTGCAAGAAATGGGCAATGTGATTGCTTCCTATCGCGAAGCAGAGGCGTCATTGAATAATTTCAATGAATTGATGAAAACGCCAAAGGAATACACCCCAGAAAATCCGCAAGGCATTGAAAGGCTCGAAACTTTTGAATTTGAAAATGTATCCTTTTCGCATAGAACGGCGAGTTCTCCAGCATTAAACAATATTAGTTTCAATGTGACCAAAGGTCAAACCGTTGCCTTCGTAGGACCTTCTGGTAGTGGTAAAACGACTTTAGTAAAGCTTTTGGTCGGATTGTATCATCCTCATCAAGGGGCGATCAAGTACAATGGTATTAGCGGAAAAGAACTGGCCATTAAGAGTTTGAGAAAACAAATTGGTTTTGTTACTCAAGATACCCAACTATTTGCCGGCACAATTCGAGAGAATTTGCTTTTTGTAAAGCCTGACGCGACAAATGAAGAAATCATCAGTGCGCTCGAAAAAGCGAGTTGCGCTAAACTTCTTCAACGCGCTGAAAATGGCATTGAAACAGTGATTGGCGAAGGTGGAATTAAAATTTCCGGAGGTGAAAAGCAGCGACTTAGTATTGCAAGAGCCCTGCTTCGTAATCCAAAACTTTTGGTTTTAGACGAGGCTACTTCTGCATTAGATTCGATAACTGAAGAGGAAATTACCTCAACAGTAAAGCAAATCAATGCGGGACGAGACATAATCACCATACTTATTGCTCATCGTCTCTCGACAATTATGCATGCTGACAAGATTTACGTTCTCGAACACGGAGAAATTGCTGAATCTGGTAATCATGAAGAATTAGTGGCAGAGAAAGGATTGTACTATGCCATGTGGCGTCAACAAATTGGGGAGAGAAAAAGAAACTAGTTCTTTACGGTACCTGCGAATTACTCTTCGGTCTTATTATCAGCCGCAGTAAAACTATCACTTGACGAATTGTCTGCCTTAGGCTCCGCTGGGGTTTGAGATGGAATATCTCTTTTTT
>JBIIBU010000191.1:0-4196 GCA_044239235.1 Flavobacteriales bacterium | reverse complement strand
GTTGATATAACTTGAAACTTTGGTTTTTGTTCGGAGATAATGACTTTTATCTCATGGATGCCGCCTACAATAATTCCTTTGAAATTGAGGTTTTTTTAATGTCGAATTCTAAATACAAGTCCAAAGGTCATATCAACTCCGCTGGCAATGAGCTCTCCGTCAATATTGCTGAGATCTTGGCTCGATCCATTTTGAGTATATGTGTCCAGGTAGAAAGCATGCTTGTCATACCCGACATTAAAATTGAATCCGAAAGGGGAGTCACCGACGAAAACAAGGATACCAGAGTTCATTTTGAAACCGCCACCAGAATAGGTAGCCTCGTCTTCGAAGTTGATTGAAGGTAGTTCTTGTCGAATGGTTAATAGGCCTCTGTTGAAGCCCATTCCTAGGTACCATCTGAACTTTGGTTTGCTCACAATGTTGAATTCTGCACCAATGCCTACAACAGAATAGGTATTGCTTTTCCCTTCATTGTCTTCGTTCGGGTCGTATAGGTAGGAACCGAATTTCATATCTAGTCCTGCATTAAAGCGCGTATGAAATTCATATCTAAGATCGATGTTCAGATGGCGCGTTACCGCTCCTGAAGTATCTCTATCGATGATATTGGTGCCGAGGAGGTCGTAGGTGAGTTGATATTCGGTAGCATATCCCGCAACTCCAAAACCTATTCTAGCTTGAATTTCCTTTTGTCTGCCTGGTTTTTCGGCCATCGGGGCCATTCTTTTCTCTGGGTAGGATAGTGGGTTGATGTGTCCAAAAGCGAGTTGTGCTTTTAGAGCCGATACAGAAAGTATCATGAGGAATGTTAGTCCTAAGGCGAGGTTTCTAGGTGTATACATGTGACGAATATAAATAAAAAGCCCCCTCGTCAAAGACGAGAGGGCGGTTAGTACTTTTTTCAAACTTCGGGAGGCTTAATTCAGCACCATTGTGAAGTTGTTCATTTTTTTTGATTTGCGAACACTCAACGCTTTAGAATAGTTGAGAATGTTTTGCAAAATTTCTTCTCTGGGTTCTAATTCTTCGTTGGATTTAGCCAGAGGGAAGATTCCTTCTACCATCTTTCTTTCATTTTGTGTAAAATCGCTAAGATCTTGAAGTGTAAAATGAGGCATAGGCTTGTTTTGTTTATGTGAGGGGTGAACGATAGGTTTCTGACTTTATTATTGAAACGTTAAGTTTTTTTCAATTTTATTTGGAGTATAGCCATGGTCGGGACTGGCCCTTCGACTGTGGTCGCTTCGCTCCCGACGCTCAGGGCCCCATACGCTCACTAAATGGGCCCCTGAGCGTAGTCTTGGTGAGCCTTTAGGCGAGGCAAGACGTAGTCGAAGGGCTGCTGCCGCCCTTGGCTCACCCTCTTCCCTCCCGAAGTCGGCATTAATCTCACTCAAACTCATATAAGTTTTTTTCAAAAAAAATCCCGGAGGTGAGTCCGGGATCTTTTAAAAGTATCTGATTTCCTTCTTTCAAGGTCATTTCCATTTGGTTCTTTTCGATCAATTTTCTTAGATTGATCAATGCATAGCGCATTCTTCCTAGAGCAGTATTTATGCTGATATTAAGAGTGTCAGAGATTTCTTTGAAACTCATGTCATAGTACAGACGCATCATCACGATTTCCTTTTGCTCGTCAGGAAGGTGCGAGAGCAGTTTTTTTGCATCGCTAAGCACTTGTTTATTGACAGTTGCTTCTTCCGAGTTCTTTTCACCACTGCTGATGAAATCGAATGGATCCCAATCGTCGTTGCCACGTGTCATGGGCATTTTCTTCTTTCCACGAAAGTAGTCGATGCACAAGTTGTGGGCGATTCGCATGATCCATGCGCTGAATTTTCCTTCTTCGTTGTATTGGCCTTCTCTTAAAGCTTGAATAGCTTTCATAAAGGTGTCTTGGAAAATGTCCTCAGCCATTGCACGGTCTTTAACGTACATGGTGATTTTCCCGAAGACACGGCTTTTGTAGCGCTTTAAAAGTTCTTGGAAACACTCTTCCTGGCCTTTTACGTAAGCTTCAACGAGCTGACGATCTGATAATTCACTAAGACGCATAACGACCTCCTCTTTTTAATGAGTTCTACTGATGATTTGATTAGAACAAAGAGTAATGGTCTTTCTATAGGCGAAAAAAATGTCTTAGTAAATGGTTGAGGGGTTTAACGCCCCTTTTTTCTTTTTATTGTGTAAGCCGAAAATATTTTTTCGGATACCCAAATATAGTAATTTTTTGGGTCTATTGCAATTTTAACAAAAAAATAGAATTGAAAATATCATTTCAAAGGGCAAGAACTACTTTAGTTTCTTGAAGTATTTAGGTGAATATGAAGGGAATAGATCTGGGTGGAAAACCACTCCCAAATCCTTCAAAATAACGTGCGGTTCAATAACAGCATCACCGAAATAATCCACTTCTGAGGTGTTGCAATAAAAAATGTTTTTCTTTTTATATGCCGAAATCTCTTTCCATCGGGGGTCTTCTGCTGTTATTTTTTCATAGGTTGCTCCATTTTCGGAGTAATCTACCTTGCCCCAAAAGTCACAATTGTATACGGATGAATAAAGGCTTTCAAATGGAATTGCAAGATTTTCGGAAGCAATGCTATCCTTGAATATATATACAGCCCCGGCATCGTTGATCAATGTTGATTGGAAGCTATTTCCGGGGGGTGCATACCAAACTCCGCCCTCATAGCTGCCGGTGAATGCGCATGGTCTGTTTCCACTGGATAGTATTATTTTATTCTTTGTCTTTAAATATTCGGTTCTGATTCTATCAAATATTTCGGTGGCTTCTTCTTCCTTACCGATGATTGCACCAAAAACTTTGATCCATTCTAATCGTCCGAGTGGGTCTTGTTCTAAGTACTCTGAAATGGGGACACAGGCGATTCCTTTGGATTCATATTTCTCATAATTGCCATGACCATAGGGATAGACAAAGAAGTATTGGGGCTTGGCAGCTAAGAGTAGTTCAATATCCACATCCTCAGCAGTGGAGAGATTTATCATGGCTTTCCCAGCAATCAATGCCCTGGCATTGGAGTTCCTGATCAAATCGGCAAAAGCAACGGCCTTTATTCTGTCTAACGAATTAAGAAGATCGAAGTAAGAAATATGTGTGGTGGAAAGACAAGCCAAATTTCCAGTCGAAGTGCCATCAAATCGGATGTTTTCTAATGTGTCTTTGTTTGTTTTTAAATCGAACAAAATAAGGTTGAATCCCCCATTGGAGTAGTGAATTTCGAATCCTTTGGCGTATTCTGGGCGAACAATTCGCTCCACTTTTTGATTGTTGCTTTTGGTGTTAGGATTTTGGCATCCTAGTACGAAAAGCAGAAATAAAATAGAATAATAGCGCATGCGGCGAAATTAGGGCTTTAAAGTCTTAGTAACTTCGCGGCATAACCCATTCAATGAAAATGGCTCAAGAGACCAAACAGAATATCGATTTCAATAGAAACGAAGACAAGATGATGCAACTCATTTCGCAGTTGCAACGAAAGCTAGATAAAGTTTATCTCGGCGGAGGAGAGGCGAAAATTGCGAAGGAGCATGAGCGTGGAAAGCTTACTGCTCGAGAGCGAATCGACTTTCTTCTAGATAAAGATGCACAACGCATCGAGATTGGTGCTTTTGCTGGTGATGAAATGTATAAAGAACACGGCGGCTGTCCTGGTGCTGGCGTTGTAGTAGTAATGGGATACGTAAAAGGACGTCTTTGTATTGTAGTTGCCAATGATGCTACAGTTAAGGCGGGAGCTTGGTTCCCAATAACAGGTAAGAAGAATTTACGCGCCCAAGAAATTGCCATGGAAAACCGCATTCCAATTATTTACTTAGTGGATAGCGCGGGAGTGTACTTGCCAATGCAAGACGAAATTTTCCCAGATAAAGAACACTTCGGACGAATTTTCAGAAACAATGCTATGATGAGCAGCATGGGGATTCCGCAGATTGCTGCAATTATGGGTTCGTGCGTTGCCGGAGGTGCTTACCTACCTATCATGTCGGATGAATCGTTGATCGTCGACAAGACAGGAACTATATTCTTAGCGGGTTCTTATTTGGTGAAAGCAGCCATTGGTGAAGATATCGATAATGAAACATTAGGTGGAGCTACCACGCATTGCGAAATCAGCGGTGTTACCGATTACAAAGCAAAAGATGATAAAGATGCTTTGACTACCATT
>JBIIBU010000190.1:0-4209 GCA_044239235.1 Flavobacteriales bacterium | reverse complement strand
GTTTCCACATCAAGAGTAAAACCAATTGGTATTATGGTCTTCAAGGAACTTACTTCTTTGGGAAACGTGTTACAGAGCCCGGCTTGCTTTCTAATCTTTATACAGACAACTATGAAATCTTGGATGACCAGGGGCAAATTGCCAAGGTTTTCATTCAAGAAAGAGGTTTTTCTATCACTGCTAATGGCGGATATATTTTCAATGCACTCGGAGTAAATAGGAATAGCGGCCTGTTGGTGATGGGGGGAATTGGGTTTATGCAACATAAGATACGCATCGAACATCAAGAAAATGAGATTCGATTTTTAGAAGGAGATTACCTCAAAGGATATGACCGATTGACAAATGGTTTTACCACTTACGAGTTCTTGGGATATTATCTTATGAGTTCCAACAAAATGGTAAACTTTATTGCAGGTGTAGAAGCTTATCAAGGCTTTACGCAGGGCAGAAGAACTTTGAATTTTGATACTGGTGTTGCAGACAACAGCAAACGCTTTGACGCTTTGTTAGGTTTGCGCGTAGGTTGGGTGCTACATCTTTACACCCGAATTCCCGATCAGTATTATTACAACTAAGCCATTGAATCACACGCTATACAACATCGGTATTTTTTTGTATTCGCTGATTATTCGGTTGGTTTCTCCATTCAACCAAAAAGCTAAACTTTGGATTGAAGGACGAAAGTATGTTTTTGAAAATTTAGAAAAATGGCGTGCAGCGAATTCAGGGAGAGTAGTTTGGTTTCATGCTGCGTCTTTAGGAGAATTTGAACAAGGCAGACCAGTCATTGAGGAAATGAAAAATAGAGATCCACAATTAAAAATTGTTCTCTCCTTCTTCTCTCCAAGTGGTTATGAAATAAGAAAGAACTATCCTGGAGCCGATTTGATACTTTATCTGCCTTCCGATAGCCGATCAAATGCAAAGAAATGGGTTGGAATTTTAAAGCCCGATATGGCCGTTTTTATCAAATATGAATTTTGGGCAAACTATTTCTTTCAATTAAAAGAAAATTTAGTTCCCTTAATTGTGATATCTGCCATATTCCGGGCGGATCAACGCTTTTTTGGCAATCAGAAAGCTTTTTGGAAAAAAGTACTCGATTGTGTGGATCACTTCTTTGTTCAAAATCAAACATCATTTGATTTATTAAAAGGGGCTGGAAATTATGCTGTGACATTGGCTGGTGATACTCGCTTTGATCGTGTAATTGATATTTCAAAACAGCGCAAAGAAATCCCATCTGTCCAAGGTTTTATAGCAGGTAGAAAATGTTTAATTGGTGGCAGCACCTATTCATTTGAAGAGAAAATCATACAAGATGTTTTAAAGAGCAATACTGAATGGTGCGCTGTAGTGGCTCCGCATGAGATTGAAGAGTCTCGAATTCAAAGGGTTTGCGAGCTATACGGCACCGATTGTATTCGTTTTTCGGAATTGGGAAAATTGAGTTCTGAAGGCAAACGGATATTGATTATAGATAATATTGGAATGTTGTCGAGTTTGTATGTATATGCTACAATTGCAATTATCGGAGGGGGCTTTGGTAAAGGAATACACAACACGTTGGAGGCGGCTGTTTACGCAATTCCTGTTGTCTTCGGGCCGAAATATGAAAAGTTCGATGAGGCTGTGTTGCTGGTGGAATCTGGTGGAGCTTTAGCGTTGAACAGTGAGGAAATGATGGTAAAAGAGCTCAATCAATTGATGAAATCAGAAACGGAAACAACATCAAAAGGTGAGAAATGTGGCAAAATAGTGGCAGAAGGAAGCGGCGCAATGACCATAATAATGAAGCACTTAGAAACTTTTCTTCAAAAAAAGTAATTTTTTTTTGATCAAAATCTTGCTGATTTAAATATACGTTATACATTTGCCGTCCCAAAAGTTCTTATAATTCAAGCGAGAGTAGCTCAGTTGGTAGAGCATAACCTTGCCAAGGTTAGGGTCGCGAGTTCGAGTCTCGTCTCTCGCTCAAATCCCGTTCTGAAAGGATCGGGATTTTTTTTTCTACCTGCCCGGGTGGTGGAATCGGTAGACACGCCGGACTTAAAATCCTGTGCCTGTACGGGCGTGCGGGTTCAAGTCCCGCCCCGGGTACTAAGCGGATCATTACATGATCCGCTTTTTTATTTTATATACATTCGCCTCATGTCCTATTGCCGCGTAATCGAATCCATGCCAAGCGAGCGCAAAACGCTTCACAGCAACTATCATGATAATCATTATGGATTTCCTATTCACGATGACAATGAATTGTTTGGTCGGCTTAAGAAATAAGATTAACCCTTGTTTTCCAGACGGAATCCAACACCGTGTACATTTACTATTGCAAGGTTTGGATCATCGCTCAAGTATTTGCGAAGCTTGGTAATGAAGACATCCATGCTTCGTCCCACGAAGTAACTATCATCACCCCAAATCATGTTGGCGATAAGCTCCCTTTCCAAAACTTGACCTTGGTGTTCGGCAAGTAATTTTAAAAGTTCCGCTTCCTTTTTGGTGAGTTTTTTTCTATCATCACCAATTTTCAATTCGTAATTAGGAAAGTCAAATTGATAAGCACCAATTTCAAATTTAGATTTCTCCTTCGGCTCGTCTTTGAAATTTGGATTGCGCTTTAAAATAGCTTTAATGCGCAGAATCAGTTCTTCGCTACTGAATGGTTTTGTAATGTAATCGTCAGCCCCGAGTTTGAAGCCTTTGATTTTGTCTTCTGCCATTCCTTTTGCTGTTAGGAAAACGATTGGCACCTCTGTGTCTGTTTTGCGAATGTCTTCAGCCAAGCTAAATCCATCTTTTTTAGGCATCATTACATCAAGAAGACAAAGATCATATTTGTCTTTGTTGAATTGCAGAAGTCCTTCTTTGCCGTCTTTACATAAATGAACTTTAAAGCCTTCCATTTTGAGGGTATCTTGAACTACAAATCCAAGATTTGAATCGTCTTCTACGAGAAGTATTTTTGCTGATGACTTATTTTCCAATTCCATAATTAAGCTAATTTAAATTCTAGAGTAAAAGTGCTGCCCTTCCCTACTCTGCTCTCAACACTGATCTTGGCTTTATGGGCCTTCATTATGGTGTCTACATAAAAAAGTCCGAGTCCAAAACCTTTCACGTTGTGCAGGTTGCCGGTGGGCACTCTGTAGAATTTATCAAATATCATCCCAAGATGACTTTGATTGATTCCCACTCCATTGTCTTTTACTTTGACCACTAAACGATCCTTATCGTTGTATGATTCAATAGAAATAATTGGCGCATCCTCCGTGTACTTCCTAGCATTATCCAAAAGATTATAGATCACATTAGTAATGTGTACCAGGTCACCGAGTATAACAGACCTAGTCGCATTGAGACTGGTGTTCAGTGCACCACCGTCCTCAGCTACATTGACAGAGAACGTTTCCGTGGCCTTCAGGATTATCTCATGAATATCGATTTCCTCCATTTTTACACTTACTTTTTTAGGCGTAAGCGTTGCTATTTGAAGCACTTTATCTACTTGACTTCGCAATCGTTGGTTTTCATTTTTTATAATAGAAATGTATTGCTGAAACCGTTCTGGTTGATAGATAATATTGGGATTTGAAAGCGCTTCAGCAGATAGACTAATGGTTGAAATCGGTGTTTTCAACTCATGTGTCATGTTATTGATAAAATCGCTTTTCACTTCCGATAGTCGCTTGTGTTTGAGGATAACGAAGATGGTATAGGAGAAGAAAATAATGATTAGGAAAATAACGAAGCTCGAGTACATCCAAAAATCCAGTTGTTTCAGAATAGTGGCGGTTTTATTGGGAAATAAGACTCCGAAATAATGCCCGTCTGGTTCGAATTTCGCTTTGATCTGCGTGGCTTCTGCTCTGACTTCATTATCGAGTGTATCGAAATTTACTCTGCTCCCGAAAACGATGGAATCCGTGAAGCAATCGTAAATTCCATATTCAAAATCTTCTTTGAGATTGTAGCGTTCGAATTGCTCTTTCAGTAATGTTTCGAGGAGATACGGAGATGGGGTATCATTGATGTTAGCAACAAAAAAATTGCTTTCCTTTTGCAAAACGGGCTCTGTAACAGACGAGTCATTATTCATGACTAGAATTTCGTCTACCACGGCGGTGAGAGCGAACATCACGTGTTCGTTGAATTGTCTTTCTTGGATGCCGTATGCTTTTCTTACCCAGAAAACCTGACCTGCGA
>JBIIBU010000189.1:0-4221 GCA_044239235.1 Flavobacteriales bacterium | reverse complement strand
GGGTGCTTCTTTAGGATTCAATACTGAAGTAAGGGCCGTGTACGATGATGAAGCGATATACGTCGCTATTATGAATTTCGATCCAAATCCAGACAGTATTTTAAATCAACTTACCGGACGCGATAATGATGGAAACAGCGATTATTGCGGTATTACGTTCTCTTGTTATAACGATGGAATCAATGGATTGACCTTTGCAAATTCACCATCAGGAGAGCAGTATGATGCCCGTGTTTCACCCTCGAATGAAGAAGATATTTCATGGAATGCGGTATGGTACGTGAAATGCCAGGTTAATGACAAGGGCTGGGTAGCGGAATACAAGATTCCATTTGCTGCGTTGAGGTTTCCTGATAAGCCTGTTCAGCAATGGGGAATAAATTTCTTTCGCGAAATTCGACGTTATCGTCATCATGCTTTTTGGAGAGGAGTGGATCCAAATAAGGCGGGATATCTTACTCAAATGGGAGTTTTGAATGGAATAGAAAATGTACACGCCCCCGGCAGATTTTTCCTATATCCATATGCTTCCTATTATGAGAATTTTACAGAAAAGTCTGCAGGTGGGCTATCCAGAGAAAGCAGTTGGAATGCTGGAATGGATGTGAAAGTTGGTTTGAATGATGCGTTCACATTAGACGCCACTCTCGTTCCAGATTTTGGTCAAGTTATTTCTGACCAACAAATCTTGAATCTTAGTCCATTCGAAGTGCAGTTTCAAGATAACAGACAGTTCTTTATTGAAGGTACTGAGTTGTTTTCAAAAGCGGGAATATTCTATTCTCGACGCATCGGTTATTTGCCAGATTATTTCTCTCCTTTGTATCAAACTAAGGAAGGGGAGACCTATTCGAAAGAACCGTCACAGTTGCAGTTGCTTAACGCGTCGAAGATTTCTGGTAGAAATTCAAAAGGTCTTGGAATTGGTTTTTTTAATGCAGTTACAGCAAAGGCAGAAGCCACTGTGACTGATTCATTGGGCAATGAAAAAACGGTCGATTATTATCCTTTGACAAACTATAACGTGGTAGTTTTTGATCAGAATCTGAAGAACAATTCCTTTGTATCTATCATCAATACGAATATCCTCAGAAGTGGAAGTACATATGACGCTAATGTTACGGGTTTTCAATTTGATGTTAGAAATAAGAAGAACTCATTCAGTCTTTCTGGAAGTGGAGCGTACAATAAGAAGTATGGTGGTATTTATGCGCAGGACAAAGAATCTGATGACGGCTTCACCCAACAATTGAGCCTTAGTAAGATTAGCGGTCAATGGACATATGCTGCAGGCTATTACATCGAAAGTGATACATACGATCCTACTGATATGGGATTCTTGCAAGCAAATAATTCGGTGGGCTATTATGCTACTGGAACGTTCAGACAATTCAAGCCATTTGGAAAATTCAATAGCTTTAATTCCAATATCTCGTTGACCTATAATCAACTTTATAATCCGAATACTTTTACTGATTTTTCGATTGAGTCGGAGTCGTATTTGACCACAAGGAACTTTACTACTTTCAATCTAAATATGGTCACTAGTCCAGTGCGTGGCTACGATTATTTCGAGCCACGAACTGCAGGAATGACATTCCGCACATATACATTCAATCAGATTGGCGGGTGGATTAGCACAGACTATAGAAAGCCTATAGCACTTGATTTGGGTTCATGGACTATGAGGTATGAAAACGAAGGAAGATATGTTTTCAATTGGCGCGTTGCACCTCGATTCCGTGTGAGCGATCATTTGTTTATCACGTATGTATATAGCAAGCAGCAGCACTTTAATGATTTGGGTTATTCTGCTCGAGATGCAAATGGCAATCCCATTTTCGGTCGTAGAGACGTGATTTCTCATACGAATGTGTTGAACGTAAATTATGCCTTTAATCCTATTATGACTCTGTCGTGTCGAGTGCGTCATTATTGGGGCTATTCGAAGTATAAAGAATTCTTCAATTTGAAAGAGGACGGGTATTTGGAATCCTCAGATTTTGAAGGCTTTGTAAATTCAAATGGCGAGCAAATACAGCACAGTAATGTAGATCGCAATTTCAATAGCTTCACTATTGATCTCATTTATCGCTGGATTTTCACTCCGGGAAGCGAATTATCGATTGTTTGGAAGAATGCCATCATAAAAAGCGACTTTGGTAACCCAGTACCCAATAGTTTAGTTGATGATGTGGACTACACCTTTGGACTTCCTCAGAGTAATAGTATATCTTTGAAACTTCTTTATTTCTTGGATTACAATACGTTAGCACATAGAAGGGGGTAAATTTCACCTATCCATGCAACCCCTGTGGATGAAAGATAGTTTTATATTCAGATGGACGAGATTAAGGACATAATTGAAGGTTGTGTTCGTGGAGAGAAACGCTCTCAGGACCTTCTATACCGAAAATTTGCCTCCTTACTCTACGGAATCTGCCTCAGGTATGCCAAAAACAAAATGGAAGCTGAGGACGTGCTGCAAGAAGTTTATGTGAAGATTTACAACAATATAAGCAGTTATCACCACGACGGAAGTTTTGAAGGATGGCTGAGAAGAATTGCGGTAAACACGAGCATAACCTACTACAGAAAGAATCTGAAACATGCGTTTCAAGAAGACATAGACGATGTAGTGCAGCATAAGAATGATCCAGTACAATTCGATGATCTCGAGTTTACACAGGAAGAATTAATGAATTGTATTGGCAAATTGCCAACAGGATATAAGACAGTGTTTAACCTTTATGTAATAGAAGGTTTCATGCACAAGGAAATTGCAGATATGTTGAGTATTGATGTGAATACATCGAAATCCCAACTATCTAGAGCCAAAAGTCACCTCCAAAGAGAGTTGGCAGAAATAAGTAAAATAAAAATGCAAGCGTGATGAGTGAGGACAAATTTTTTCAAATGGTACAAGGTAAGCTTGAGAACTTCTCTCCCGAGGTTCCACAAGCAGCTTATGCCGGCATGAGAAGGAAGTACGCAGTGAGTAAGTTCATGAGATGGAATGCAGGACGGCTAAATGTTTGGTATGCATTACTTCTTGTGGGTGTGGCATCTGCAACAGTATTTACTCTTTCAACAGAGTCAACTCAAATTGCAAAACAAGGTATGATATTGCCTATTGAATTGACTAAGATGTCTGCACCGACAACTGCTGCTGTTGTTAACGGAAATTCATCTTCTGGCTTGACTGATTCGAATACTTCTTGCAAAAGCAAAAAAGTATATTCTAAAAGAGACACCCAAGTTGAAAACGTATTTCCTAATTGTATTATCCCAGAATCGGAATTGACTCTTATGGATGAGCAAAAAGAAATTAAGAGTGAAAACACTATTGAAACTCCAATAATTGAGGAAATTGTTAAGGTGAAGGAATTGCCAGCTAAGCCAAAAACTTCTTTGACTATTCCGGTTTATGAAAAAAAGGATAAGTAAAGTATTAAACGCACCACCTATATTAGACTGTAAATTCAGATTGCAGGATGAGAACTAATTCAGGTGTGAAACCAAAAATGAAGGGCAATGCAGTTTTTACTGCGTTGCTTTTTCTTTTGTGCACCAGCTCAGCATTCTCCCATTCTTCCATTCTTCCTTTTTCGCATTTTCCCATTTCCACATTTTTCCATTCTCCCATTCACCCTTTTTCGCATTTTCCCGACACCTTAATTCTCGGCGGTGAAATAATTGAGATCAAACAAAAAGCAATAAAAACAGATACTGACTCTCTTGAGGAAGCCAGAAAAAAAGATGTCGTAAAAATTAGAAGCCCGTATCTTATTTCAATAGGGGCGCATGCTGGATTATCAGCAGGTTTTTTCAATATTTCTAGCTTGGGTGATACACTCACTTCTGTTAATGAATTTTTGGACTTAAAGAATAAAGTTCAGGTTAATTCCCATTTTGGATTAGATGTCAGATTGCCCATTTATAAAGGCCTTGATTTAGGTGTTGGGTATTATTTTAATGCGATTTCTTTAGAAGTAATGCAGATAGATGAAAGTACGCTTTGTCCAGAAGAAGAGCGAGTTTCTTTTGAAAATAGAAATGGCCAACTCTGGCAAAATTATGTGGTATTTATCGATCCGGGATATGAAACACGTGAAGACCAAGTCACGCTAAATTCTTATCAAATTAAACTTAGAACGCGCGAAATTCCAATAAGTTTGAGATACAACTTTAGTATTCCCGACTCTCCATTTTCAATCTTCC
>JBIIBU010000057.1:0-9558 GCA_044239235.1 Flavobacteriales bacterium | reverse complement strand
TTTTTTGCATTGCTAAGGTCTTTATTCTTATGTCCATAATACTTCTGTTGCCCTGCAATCTTTTTATCATAAAGCATAATGTAAAACTCTCTTAATCCCTTTGAAATCAGGGATTCTACATTTCCTGCAATTGCTGCATCAGAGGTTGATGAAACACACAGGTCTTTGTGTTTTACAAATAAAATCAACTTCGAAAAATCACCGTCATTTTTTATACTATATGAAAGTAAAATAGAATCAGAAGTAAGGGAAGAAAAAACACCTTTGGCAGAATAAAATCCATCCACTCTTTTGCCAGAAAAACCACATGCATTTTTCATGTATTTTTTCCAGTATTTTTCCAATAGACTGTTGTCAGAAATTACGTGTGAAACAAATCCCGAACACATTGCTTCTCCCATAGTGACATCCTCATTCGACACAACAACGGTTGGAGTGGTATAGAGTGCCTCTGATATTTTATCTGGCTGTGCATTCGAAACAAAACGGCAAGAAAGAGCAAGCAATAGAATTAATGAGCGCATAATTAAGAGTTTATCCCCCAAAGTTAATGGTATGTAGGAAGTATTTTGATTAAAGCCAACGAGTTCTTACATTTGCCGCCCTTACAAAAGGACCGCGCCTATAGCTCAGTCGGTTAGAGCAACAGACTCATAATCTGTGGGTCCCTGGTTCGAGCCCAGGTGGGCGCACCACTATTAAAACCACTTCCATTCGAAGTGGTTTTTTTATTCCAGCCTTGTTTCTTTCCGTAATATTATCTTAACACACAATTCATTTTATCCAAACATATGCCTGTAATTGTTAAAATAGTTTTGCGACCTAAATCAGAAATGTTAGACCAATGTTACCAAGGCCGCAGTCTCTATCTCCAATTTTCAAGATTTTTATCTTGATTTGTTTCGGACTCGCATCTTTTGCAACGTCTGCTCAATCAGACTCTGTAAAAACAGAAAAACCTGTAGTCCAAGAAAAAAAATGGTACGATAAGCTATCAATCAGGGGCTACTCTCAAGTGCGCTACAATCGTCTTTTCGAAACTAACCCGGACCTTGGTTGCGAACAATGTGATAAATCTTGGGGCGATAACAATGGTGTTTTTATTCGTCGAGGCCGTGTAATCATTTCCGGTATGGTTACAGACCGTGTTTACATATACGTACAACCTGATTTCGCCGCTGCAGTTTCGACAAATAGTCAGCACTTTCTTCAAATACGTGACTTCTACGCGGATTACTATATCGATAAGAAACAAAACTTCCGACTTAGATTCGGACAAAGCAAGATTCCATATGGCTTTGAAAACATGCAGTCTAGCTCCAACCGATTACCGTTAGATCGTAATGACGCTCTAAATAGTGCTTTACCTAACGAACGTGACCTCGGTGCAATCGTTTACTACACCCCTAAAAAAGTGAGAGACTTCTTTGCTGAAGCATTGAAAACTGGAATAAAGGGTTCTGGAGATTACGGAATGATTGGATTCGGTATCTACAACGGTCAAGCTGCCAATAGAGCCGAACAAAACAACAACTTGCACATTGTAGGACGTATCACTTACCCTTTCATGTTCAAAAGCCAAGTTCTCGAAGTATCTGCCCAGGCCTACACAGGAAAAGTAGTAATTACATCGGATCAAATAAGCAGTGGCACCAAAGTAAATGCAAGCAGAAACTACTTGGACGAACGAGCGGCTCTTTCACTTATACTTTACCCAAAGCCATTTGGTATAATGACTGAATACAATATCGGTAAAGGACCAAAATTCAACACTGTTACAGACAGTATCGAAACAGCACCACTTCGTGGAGGATATGTGATGATCAACTATATGTTGAAGCTAAATAATCAAATATTCTTTCCATTTGCTCGAGGCCAATACTACAACGGCGGTAAAAAACAAGAAAAAGACGCAAGAGCCTATGAAGTCACTGAATACGAAGCTGGCATAGAATGGCAATTGAACAAAGGATTCGAGTTCACAGCGAGTTACGTCATCTCTGACCGCAAATATGAAGACTTCGTTAAACAAGATAATCGCCAAAAAGGCCAATTACTAAGACTTCAGGCCCAAATGAATTTCTAAAAACAAATTCATTCCCTTAATATTCCCTTAACATGAATACAAGACCTTCGCAACGCATTTTAAAGAAAGAAACAAATTCTACAATGAAGATTTCAAACCTTTTCTCATTCATGGTTCCTAAGAACGCTTTATTCTTCGACTTGTTCGCAGAGGATACAGCAAACCTTGTTGAACAAGCACGTGTGTTCAACACGCTTTTCACCACTCACGATAAAGATCAACAACTTGCTATTATTCGCAGAGTAAAGGAGCTTGAGACTGTTGGAGATGAAATAACACACAAGATTTTCTTAGAACTTTCTTCAAACTTCATCACTCCTTTCGACCGCGAAGACATCCACGCTCTTGCTACGTCATTGGATGATATCGCAGATTACATCCATGGTTCAGCTTCTCGCATCGAACTTTACAATGTAAAAGAGTTTTCAAAAACAATGGAGATGCTTAGCGAAGTAATCGTGAAGCAAGTCATTGAAATTGACGCTGCAGTTAAAGACATGAAAAATATGCGTAATGCACAACGTGTGCGTGAAGCAATCATCCGTGTCAACTCACTAGAAAACCACGCCGACGATTTGTTTGATGAAGCTATTGGACGCCTCTTCGCTGAAGAAGTTCCAGCTCTTGAGCTTATCAAAATTAAAGAAGTACTTGCTAACCTAGAAACCGCTACTGATAAGTGCGAGGACGTAGCAAACGTACTTGAATCGATCCTGGTTAAAAACTCTTAATACCCATTTAAATGGAATATTCGGCATTCCTCATCGTGATTATCGTGTTGGCTTTAGTCTTCGACTTTATCAACGGATTTCACGATGCGGCAAACTCAATCGCTACCGTCGTTTCTACCAAAGTTCTTACGCCTTTTCAAGCAGTTGTTTGGGCAGCATTCTTCAACTTCGTAGCATTCTTCATTTTCAAAGACCACAGCGTTGCAAACACAATTGCAAAAGTGGTTCAAGATGAATTCACACAGCCTTCGGCAAATCCACTTCCCATGATTTTTGCGGGCTTGCTTTCAGCTATCGCATGGAACCTTATTACATGGTGGTATGGAATTCCTTCATCTTCTTCTCACACACTTATCGGTGGTTTCGCTGGAGCTTTTATGGCGGCCTTCGGTTTCGAGGCAGTTCGCTCCGGAGTAGTATTGGCAACAGCAATCTTCATCGTTGTAGCGCCACTCGCAGGTATGATCATGGCCTATTTGATTTCAATCTGGTTCCTAAATTCTTTCCGAAAGGGTCCTTGGATGAAATTGCTGTCCCTGTCAATTATTGCAGCGGTAGTTTTCACGGTATACAGCGGACTAGAATTTAAAAAAGACTTCAATGGTGGTAGTTCTTACTCGCTAGTTTTTGAACAAAAACCAGATAAGGACGCATTGAAAAAAGCACTTACTTTCAAAAACGATGAGGGTAAAGAATACACTCCTGTAATCAAAGCGGGAAAAGATTCAACCGGAGCTGAAGACAAAACGGGCACCATTTACACGGTTCGCACCGACTTCATGAAGAAGGCTGGTGAAACAGTTGAAAACACAGCTCTTACGGCTGAGTTGACTAAAAAAATTGAAAAATTCGGAAAGCCAGCTGTCATCGCTGAATCACACCGTATCACAGAAACTTCATCTGAGAAGGAGCGTTTCGATACTTCAAACTTAAAATCGGATTTCGAAACGTATTGGTTGAAAGTGGTATTCCACGGAGCAAACTTCAAATGGATGCTACTTGGATTTATCGTGGTGGTAATGGGAGTGTTCACTCTATTCTTGAGCTCGCTCAATAACACTCGTGCAAACCACTGGTTCAAACGTCTACAACTGTTCTCATCTGCTGCATTCAGCGTTGGTCACGGTGGTAATGATGCTCAAAAGGTAATGGGTATCATCTCTGTTGCTCTTATCGCTGGTGGTCATATCACATCGATGAAAGAAATGCCTAACTGGGTTCCACTTTCATGTTATGCTGCGATAGCAATCGGCACAATGAGTGGTGGTTGGAAAATCGTGAAAACGATGGGTTCTAAAATCACTAAAGTGACTCCTTTTGAAGGTGTGGCTGCTGAAACGGCAGGTGCCGTAACTCTTTTCTTTACTGAAAGCTTGAAATTCCCTTGGACACTTCAAGGCGAACAAATCAAGGGTATTCCTGTAAGTACGACACATACAATCACTGGTTCAATTATCGGTGTTGGTGTAACAAAACGTATATCTGCTGTAAAATGGGGAGTTACTGGAAAGCTACTTGTAGCATGGGTTATTACCATTCCAATTTCTGCAGCAATGGGCGCATTGATCTACTATATCTGCACTTGGTGCGGTTTATAATTGAATAAATTGAAGCACAAAAAAGGCTATCCAATTGGATAGCCTTTTTATTTGTATCAATTCTATAAGTTGATCTCTACTTAGCGTCTTTGAAGCCCACGAGAACAGTTACACATCCTTCTGGTTGAATAGCTGCCTCTTGCTTTGGCACTCTTACCTTCACAATGAGTTGTTGCGTATTCGACATTTTAAAATCGAAGATGGTCTTGTTCTCAGCGTTCTTATTGCTATAAATCTGTTGGTCGTTGGTGTCAACTACCTCAAATTCTACGTCGCCTAGAACAGGGTGAGCATTTACTACTACTCTGTATTCTTTTCCTGCATAGAAAGTGAGCAATAGCTCAGCTTCATCGCCAGGCACTAGGACCGCAGAGTTGTAGTTTTCATTTTGAACATATCCATCCAAAAGTGGAAGACATTTGTTTTTTGTAAAAGCCCGGCATTGTGCATCTGCCATTACTGGAAGAAGAAGCATCAAGGGGAGTATAAATCGAATTAGTTTCATACTATTTAGTGTTGGGTGGGGGATTAAGCGATGTACTTTGAACGAATCTGTGTAACTAAGGTTTCAATCTTTTTCAAAGTTTCGTCACTGAGTGAAACACTAGCAGAGTTGCCGATTACAACAGTGCCTTTAGCATCTTTTGATGTCGTTGTTGCTCCTGCCGCAGTTGTGGTAGCTTCAGCATACAATTTTTGAAGTGATAAAAGATCAGCTTTCATTTCTTTCAAGCTTTCAATATCACCAAACTTATCAAAGTATTTGATCAACTCATCAAGAGAGTATTTCTGTTCAGCGATACGCTTTTTGATCTGCTCATTACCTGCAGAATACTTCGTGCTCAAATAAAGAGCCTCGATCCATCCGCCAGAAATAACCAATGCAGAAACTTCAACACGGTTGTTTTCTTTTAGATATCCATTCAAGTCGGTGTAGGCTTCAGAAACGATAGCCAACAAAGAATCGCGGCTATCTTGATTAGACTGAAGACGCTCTAGCATATCATTTTTCAATGCATCATCAACGCCCATTTGACGAGCCAACTTCTGAGCAGCTGCCAAATAGTCTACGCTCTTTTGTTTCTCATCAAACATACTTGAATAGCTCAAGTCAGCGCCGTAAACACCAAGGTTAATAGCCTGCTTTGCTTCTCCAGTATACTTGGATGCATTCTCAACATTGTTGAGCATCGCTGGGTCAAATTTGAATCCTGCATCCTTAATCAAAGCAGCCATTTCCGTTGGCGCTGGGATGGAGAAGAATATTTTTCTCAACTCTTCCTGCTTGGCAAGCTCCAAGGAGTCGAGATTAGGCTTTACAGCCTGATTGTTTGAATTAGATCCGCCTGTCTCGCAAGAAGAGAGGACAGCAACAAAGCCGAACGCGACTAGCGTCGGCTTCATCCATTTCAGTTTCCGCATAATTGATTGATTTTGGGTGGTCATTATAAGTTCAGTAACTAGCTGATTGGGTGTTGTAAATTTCGAATTATGTCGTTTCTACGCGAACATCACCGAAATAGTTATAAAAATAGTTGTGTTTATTCCAATTTTCTATCGTTTTGCAAAAAAAAAGACTTTAAAGCACTATTAATGAGCTTGAAGCCAATTTTCGCCATAGTTCATGTCAACCTCCAAAGGCACAATCATGCTTACTGCGCCAATCATTTTCTCTTTTATCACTGGTTGCACCAATTCTATCTCGTCCAAATGGACGTCAAAAACCAATTCATCATGCACTTGCATGATCATTTTGGACTTAAATCGACGTGCTTCGAACTCTCTCTTGATATCAATCATGGCAACCTTAATAATATCGGCCGCGGAGCCTTGTATGGGAGCGTTTATCGCATTTCGCTCTGCGAAGCCCCTAACTACAGCATTTGCACTATTGATGTCTTGAAGGTACCTGCGGCGACCCAAAATGGTCTCTACATATCCCTTTTTCCGAGCCATTTCAATCGTTGCGGCCTGGTATGACTTCAAGTTTCCAAACTGTTTGAAGTAAGATTCTATGATTTCTTTCGCCTCCCCTCTTGATATGCCTAGGTTTTGAGCTAAACCAAAGGCCCCTTGACCGTAGATTATACCAAAATTCACTGCTTTTGCCTTGCTTCTCATCGTGCGGTCAACTGCGTCCAAAGCGACACCAAATACCTTTGCGGCAGTAGCAGCATGGATATCTGCTCCACCCAAGAATGCATCCACCATATTCTTATCCTCACTCAAAGCCGCGATAATCCTCAATTCTACTTGAGAATAATCGGCGCTTAGTATCTTGAACTCCTCATTTCGCGGTATGAATGCTTTGCGAATTTCCTTACCACGCGGCGTGCGAATGGGAATATTCTGCAAATTCGGATTGTTGCTGCTCAATCGACCAGTAGCCGCCACAGTCTGCATGTAATTCGTGTGAACACGACCTGTGTGTTTATTCACCAATAGCGGCAAAGAATCTACGTAGGTGGATTTCAGTTTACGAAGCTCTCTGTAATCTAGAATTTTTCCAATAATTGGATGGTCGTGCTCGTATTTCGATAAGATGTCCTCACCAGTAGCATATTGACCAGTCTTCGTCTTTTTCACATCTTTAGCGATTGCCATTTTCTCAAAAAGAATGGCGCCAAGTTGTTTCGGAGAGTCGACGTTAAATTGTTCTCCTGCTATTTCATGAATCTCTCCCTCCAACACCACAATCTCCTTTTGAAGGACATTCGAATACTCATTTAGAAACGGCTCATCTATCTTCACACCTTCCCACTCCATATCAGCCAAAACCGTAATCAGCGGAACTTCTACCGTATCGAATAACTTTCTTAATTCCCCCTTCTCTAATTCAGGAGCAAATTTCTCTTTCAATTGCAGCGTGATGTCAGCATCCTCAGCAGCATAATCCTTAATCTCCAATGGACTCAAATCAGCCATGCTACCCTGATCCTTTCCTTTCTTACCAATCAAGGTCTCAATCGCCACAGGTGTGTATCCTAAGAACTGTTCACTCAGAACATCCATTCCATGCTTACCATCAGGATTGATTAGATAATGCGCGAGCATGGTATCAAATACTTTATTGCGACAGTCTATTCCATACTTGCGCAACATTTTATAATCATACTTATAATTCTGCCCAATCAATTCCTTTGATTCATCTTCGAATATCTCTCTAAATAAATCCACCAAAGTGCGGGCAGCATCCTCGTCTCGTGGTACTGGCACATAATAAGCCTCATGAGTTTTCACACTAAACGACATCCCAACAAGAAACGCATTGATAGGTTCGAGGTCACTTGTCTCTGTATCAAAACAGAATGATTGTTCGGTTTTTAAAAGTGCAATTAACTCGTCTTGTTGTTCCTTAGTTTCAACAAGAATATAATTATGCTCCACATCATTGATGTTGTGCAAAGTGGTGTGAACAGCGGGTGCTGGAGGAACTTCTGTATCAAGGTCAAACAAACTTCCTTGCTTCACATCACTTGTGTTGCCAACCTCTTCGCCTAGCACACGTTTCGCCAATTGACGGAACTCAAGATCTTCGAAAAGTTGTCTTAATTCTTCTTTGTTGTATTCCGAAATCCGAAGCTCTTCTTCTACCAATTCATTTGGTGAATCAAGCAAAATAGTGGCAAGCTTCTTTGACAGAATAGCTTGATCTGTAAAGTTGATTACGTTCTCTTTTTGCTTGCCTTTCAATTGATCTGTGTTTGCAAGCAAACCTTCAAGACTACCAAATTGCTTCAGTAATTTAACAGCGGTCTTTTCTCCAACACCAGGGATTCCAGGTATGTTGTCTACTGCGTCGCCCATCATTCCAAGCAAATCAATTACTTGATCAACACGTTCGATATCAAACTTCGCAAGTACTTCTGGAATTCCCAACACCTCTGCCTTTCCACCCTGATAGCCGGGTTTATATATGAAAATATTATCGCTCACCAATTGACCATAGTCCTTATCACTGGTCATCATATAGGTAAGATATCCTTCTTGTTCAGCTTTCTTAGCAAGAGTTCCAATAACGTCATCGGCTTCATAACCGGGTGACATAAGAATTGGAATATTGAATCCTTCGATAATCTTCATTATCCATGGCACAGAAAGCTTAATGTCTTCTGGAGTTTCCTCTCGATTCGCTTTGTAGGCCTCATAGTCTATCTCACGAAGGGTTTGTTCAGGCGCGTCAAAAACCACTGCGATGTGAGATGGTTTTTCATTATTTATAATATCGAGAAGAGTATTTGTAAAACCAAACATGGCTGAAGTATTCAGCCCTTTAGAATTAATGCGCGGTGCGCGTATAAAAGCGTAATACGCTCTAAAAATTAAGGCGTAAGCATCAAGTAAAAAAAGCTTCTTCGGATGTTCCTTCGTTATCATTCTTCAAATAAACGAAAAAAGCGCAAGCGGCCTTGCGTTCACTTGAAAACATTACGATTACTTCTTATAAATCGGAACCGTAGAGCACGGCTCACCAAACATCAATGATTTCACAACTGGTTGCAACTTAAAAGCAAGATCCGCATAAGCCGATGTAGGAACATATTTATTGCCACATCCCTTTACCACAACGCGCACGTCACGGTAATCTTCCTCTTGTATTGAATCAATTAATTTTCGGAATATTAGTTTTTCCATTTCCTCTGGAGTACCAAAATATATTTCCCTAGCAATTCCTGTAAGTCGAGTTGATACAAGCATGTATGCCCAATGCGGTATAATCGCATCAGCTGAACAATAGATACTTACGAAGGCGTCTTGATATTTAGTCCAATCGTGTGATGAAATAAACTCGCGAAAATCTTTTTCCTTTAAGGCCATTCCCATCCACAGTTGATCTTTGATATCAAGGCTCATGCGCAATCCTTCCGGATAATGTTCCTCGAAATCAAAAGTCACTAGACCACTCTTTGCAACCTTATTAACTATTTCATCCATTACACAAAAATACGTATGTTCGACCAATGAAAAACGTAATACTCCTGCTATTGTGCATTATTGGATTAGCGAGCTGTTCTATTGAAAAGCGCCGCTATATGGATGGATATCACATTCAAAGACATTCAGCCAATACGGAAAAATCGAATGATGGCGGATCTGCTCCATTTTCCAAAAAAGAGCACATATGCATTTCGACAACAGAAAC
>JBIIBU010000097.1:0-6792 GCA_044239235.1 Flavobacteriales bacterium | reverse complement strand
CGTTGTGTTTATTCACGACACTGAAAGTAAAATCAGTAAAGAAATTTTTGTTACTCCCGCTATTCTGGACACTATAATCAGTCCCGATTCCACGGCGAAAAACCAATATTCCGTACCATTCTCGCCTAAAAAATTATTCAAAAAATCCAATAAAAACGCACTTGCTGGAATGGGATTCGCCGCAACAGGATTTGGCACAACGAGTATTATGACATTCGCCCTGGAGGAGTTTTTCGCTGCTCTTCCATTCTTCAGCACTCTATTCTTATTGCTTGGAGGTCTTGTTTTAGGCCTTTGGATTTATGCTTTAGTTACTAGAATTTCTCTCCGCAAAAAAATAATTTCGCAACAAAAAGAGGGGGAAAGTATACAGCATTACACGCACGAAAGTTCAAAGCTTTACTTTCCAAAATTAGACATTACTTCGGCGGCTTTGCTTTACTCGTTTTTTCTGATTTTCGCCGTTTCAGCCCTCACACTATTCTTCATCTTCCTAAGTCCTGATGGGCTAGAATTTCCTCAAAAAATGATTGCTATTTTGGGGTACACAGCTATAGCGCTTCAATTGTTATTGATCGCATTCTGCGCTTATAAAATTTGGAAATTCACACAAGCAAGCAAAAACTCAAGAATTGATCGCTAGGCGTTTCGACTCCTGGCCTACCATTTCTATCGCTGTCGCTACCATTGCGTTTGCATCAAAACCGCACTCCGCATAGAGTTCGTCTTGTGTACCGTGCTCAATGAAAGCATCTGGAATACCTAAACGCTTTACCTGCGCTTGATAGCCATTATCGGCCATAAACTCAAGTACGGCACTCCCCATTCCACCTTGGATACATCCGTCTTCTACAGTAATTACATATTTGAATTTGCTAAATACTTCATGAAGCAAAACCTCATCAATAGGTTTAGCAAAACGCATGTCATACAAAGCAGCGCTAATACCTTTCTCTTGCAACTCTTCGCAAGCTTTCTGTGCATTATTGCCGATAGGTCCAATTGTCAAAAACGCTACATCTTCTCCACCGCGAACCTTTCGTCCTGTTCCAACTTTAAGCAGCTTCATTGGTGTTTTCCAATCCACCATCATGCCGTTTCCACGTGGATAGCGAATGGAGAAAACACCGTAGTTCTCGTATTGAGCGGTGTACATTAAATTGCGCAGCTCGCTTTCATTCATCGGACTTGCGACAATCATGTTCGGAATGCAGCGCATGTAAGCAATGTCGTATGCGCCATGGTGCGTTGCGCCGTCGGCGCCAACAAGACCACCACGATCCAAGCAAAGCACTACATGTAAATTTTGCAAAGCCACATCATGAACCACCTGGTCAAATGCGCGTTGCATAAAACTTGAATAGATATTACAAAAAGGAATTAATCCTTGTGTTGCCATTCCTGCTGAAAACGTAACAGCGTGTTGCTCTGCGATACCCACGTCAAACGCGCGTTTCGGCATTGCTTCCATCATAAATTTCAAAGAACAACCTGAAGGCATTGCCGGTGTAACACCTACAATCTTCTCGTTTTTCTCTGCCAATTCAATAATCGTATGTCCAAACACGTCTTGGTAAAGAGGCGGTTGTGGACTTTTAGGAACAATCTTTACGATTTCGCCAGTTTCCTTATTGAACAGACCTGGCGCGTGCCATTTGGTAGGGCTTCCTTTTTCTGCAGGCTCATACCCTTTTCCCTTCATAGTAACAACGTGCAGAATCTTTGGGCCAGGAATATCGCGTAAATCGCGAAGTACCTTCACCATATATTCCACATCATGCCCATCGATTGGACCGAAATATCTCCAATTCAAAGCTTCGAAAAGATTGCTTTCTTTTATCAAAGAACCCTTAAGTGACTCTGAAATCTTATGTGCGATAGATTGCGCGTTAGGACCGAATTTCGACACTTTGCCGAGTAGGTTCCAAACCTCATCTTTTACTTTATTGTATGTATGACTCGTAGTAATGTCGGTGAGATACTCTTTGAGAGCGCCCACATTGGGGTCTATGCTCATGCAATTGTCATTTAGAATAACAAGCACATTTGCATCCTCAGCGCCACCGTGATTTAGTCCCTCAAACGCAAGTCCTGCGGTCATTGCACCATCACCAATCACTGCTACCACTTGACGGTCAGGCTCCCCTTTTATGCGACTTGCAACGGCCATTCCAAGAGCGCCACTTATAGAAGTCGAGCTATGACCGACACCAAACGTATCATAGTCACTTTCACTTCTCTTTGGAAAACCACTTATACCCTTGTATTTACGATTTGTGTGAAACTCCTCTCTTCGGCCTGTGAGTATCTTATGGCCGTATGCTTGGTGACCAACGTCCCAAACCAATTGATCATAAGGCGTATTGAATACGTAATGAATCGCGGCAGTCATTTCGACTGTTCCTAGACTCGCTCCAAAGTGACCACCCTTTTCAGACACAATGTCTACGATATATTGACGCAGCTCATTGCAGAGCTGTGGCAACTGATCTTCAGCAACATTAGCCTTGAGGTCGGCAGGTGAATTCACCTTTGCCAGTAGGGGTCCCGGAACGTAATTATTCATACTTAAAGAATGCTCAATCATTGAAAGCCAAAGTAAACAAACAACGCGAGCTCAACAAAGTTCGCAAAAAACAATTGCCCAACTCAATAAAAATTGGCTTTTATTGGATAACGTGACTTAAAATGGATTCGAAAATCTCACGACCATCCGTATTTGAAAGTTCAAAGTCACTTGCGCGCTCCGGGTGCGGCATCATTCCGAATACGTTTTTCTTCTCGTTTGAAATACCTGCAATATTCTGCAAAGCACCGTTAGGATTAGACTCCTCGGTTACTTCGCCTTCTTCATTACAATAACGGAAAAGAACTTGGTCGTTGTCGTTCAATGATTTAATCAAATCCGGGCCACCGTAGAAGTTTCCTTCTCCGTGTGCGATTGGAATTTTATATGCTTTTTCAAAATCAAGCCCTGAAGTCACGATTGTGCTTTTAGACTCTGGTTTTAAGAATACATTTTTACAGATAAACTTACGTGATGTGTTGTGCATCAAAGCTCCAGGAAGAAGTTTTGCTTCGCAAAGAATTTGAAATCCATTGCAAATACCCATTACAAAACCACCGCGGTTAGCATGAGCTATCACTTCGTTCATTATTGGAGAAAAGCGAGCAATGGCGCCACTTCTAAGATAATCACCGTATGAGAAACCACCTGGGATAAACACGAAATCTACACCTTGTAGGTCGGTATCTTTGTGCCAAAGTTTTACTACTTGCTGATGAAGTACCTCTTCTAGAGTGTACATCAAGTCTTCGTCACAGTTACTACCTGGAAATACAACAACTCCGAATTTCATGGTCTGGCAATTTTGCGTGCAAAGGTAACTTAGAACAGTCCAAAGATGTGCATGATTAATCCTGCTGCTCCAAAAAGAATAGCATAGAACGAAAATGGTGCTATTAAACTGAACCTATAATTGGTGTACCAATGACCCATGATGAATGTCACTGGCAACAAGATGACTTCTGGAACCCATTGACCAACGAAGACAAGGCAAACCCCTGCCGCGCCTAAAATAAACAAAGACATCAATAGGAAAATTCTTTTTACACTACGGGCTTTATTTGAGCTTCTGTCTGATAAGAATATAAAACTCCTAAGAGCCATAACGAATGAAACGGCTATGACAATGCCGTATGATCTCGTCCACCAGTCGTTCCAATCTGGACCTTTCGGAGGGTCGAATGAGTATATTTTTCTAAATAAAACTAGGTCGTGCAATTCATTATTCCAGAATTTATAGACCCACCAATAGATGAATGGCGACACGAATGCGAGAAGAGGCAATAGCTGCTCACGCCAATTGAATGATCGAGTGTTTATAATGGAAACAATCATCCCTGCGGACAAAATCAAGTAAGGAGGGAACAATAACGCACCCACGCCCATCCAAAAACCAGCGATGAAATAAGTTGATAAAGCTTTTGACTGTCTGAAAACTTCCAAGTATCGATTCATTCCCAAAATCACGGCAACGTTGGCTGCAAGAGCAGGAATGGAGCATCGAATAAGACAAAGCGCCACAGCCACAGTCGCATAGATCAAGGCGGGCACATAGGATGGTGCCATATGAAACTCGTGCCTGTTGAAAACTATGTTGCTCACCAAAGCACCAATAATGATCAAAATAGCTGCAATCGACACCCCGTACCACGCAAATGGCATCACTATGCCTAAGGCATCGTCTAGAGGGAAGTCGGCATAGCCAAAACTAAGCAACCCCAATTGGGCTGCGGGAAATAGAGTGCCCAGAACCAATAATGGCACCGCCAAAAGCAAGTAAGGTTGTCGCGAGGAGAACTGTCGTAAAATCATTTCGCTACAAAAATGATGGAAGAACGTGCTAATTTGGCTCTCTCTTCATAAATTTGCCTCACAATTTTACCAACTATGAATCTTCAAAGCATTCTAAATCCAATCGTGGAAGCACTTCAATGGACCTTCGATAATATCCTTGAGCCAATGACTCATTGGTTTAATATCGTTTGCATCATTGGCGGTTTCGTAGGACTTTTCATTTGGTTGCGCATGCAAAAGCGCTTCAACGCAAAAGCACAAAAAGAAGGAACTCTTATCTAATTTATCGTTGCTGGCGCAGGCCAATAACTTTATTAGAACAAAATATTAAAGTCGGACTCAGAAGAGTTCCGACTTTTTTTTGGTCAAATCAGAATTTTGTTTCACTTTTGATGAAACAAAGAGCATAATTTCACAAAAAATGAAACACTTTATTTTAATGGCAGATATTGTCTCAAGTGGTTCGCTTGACTCAACAAAAGCTATGGCCTCTTTCAAAAAACTTGTTCAAACTGCAAACAAACAACACAAAGCCGAGCTCCTTTCTCCCCTCACCATCACGCTTGGTGATGAATTCCAAGGAATCATTTGCGACCTCTCTGCAGCCCTGAGGGTTATGATATCCTTAGAAGAGGGACTAATTTCTCTCAACCCTGGTTTCCGGCTTCGATATTCTTTAAACTACGGAGAAATCGGTACACCAATAAACCCTAAAATCGCACATGAAATGCTAGGCGATGGGTTGACTACTGCCCGAAAAAATCTTAACGAATTGAAGAAATCCAACAGTCGTTTCTCAATTTCCCTAGTAAATAAAAAAATGACTCAAATTTTTGAAAACGCCTTTGTCATATACCAACAAATTGTTGATCGCTGGAAACCCGAAAACGATTATGACATTGCGGCAGGGCTCATAGAGAATCACGACTATAAAATAGTGGCTAAAAAACTTGGTAGAAATAGGTCCTTAATTTGGAAAAGAGAAAAAAATCTGGATATGATTTCATATTTTGCAATTCGAAATTTAATAACTCAAACTGCTAAGCTTTGAAAACCTTTTGCGCCTTTCTGATTTTTCTCCTCTTCGAAATAGTTACTGCATTCCTTTTCAAGATGATCTCCAAAATCGCATATAAAAGCTCCGGATTTGATGTGAGATCTATAGTAAAAGGAGTCATTGAAAGGTCCTTTCTAACCATAGCCCTGTTGTGCGATTATCCGCATGCATTGACATTCTTCAGCGCGTTGAAACTGGGAACTCGTTTGAGACGAGACGACGATAATAACGACAACAATATATACAATGACTTCTATTTGATTGGCAATCTAATTTCAGTTGCAATAGCATTCTTCTATATCTATTTAATAAAAAAATACTACTTCGTGTAGTGTTTTTTCTGTTGGTGTACGTATAGTCAAACCGGCCAAATGAGTTTCCAAAAATGATACTCCATTTTGATTGTTACCCTAACACCTTAGTCCAAAACAAAAACAACCGGCAGCACCATTCGCTGTCTTACGCTCTTCCCGTCTATTGTTCCTGGTGTCCATTTTGGAGATTTCTTTAAAGCCGCTACTACGGCTTTGCCCATATCGTCTCTATTCGTCCTGAGAACTTGAATATTAGAAAGCGTTCCATCCATTTCAACAATAAACTGGACGTAAACTTTAATATTCATTTCGCCCAATTCATCCGAGTCAGGCAGCGTAATATTATCTGAAATATAATGTTGACACGCCACCATTCCACCGGGAAATTCTGCCTCCGTTTCTACAAAATCAAAAGGAGGATTTGAGTCATTACTCTCAAGTACTTTTCTAAACCGCTCTTCAATCTTCACCTTATCCAACAAATCACTTCCTCTGAAATACTCCCTATCTATAATCAACGTTTCGAGTGCGGTGAACTTAAATATATCATCCGTTTTTTTCATGCCAGTAGAACTAATCTTGAGGTATTGAACAGTTAGCATTTCACCTTCCTCAATCTTACCGTTGTCATTCAAATCGATTCGTGGAATATGTCGATGTATTTGCACACGAAAAGCGCTATCGCTTAACGTGATCTCCTTTTCATTGCTCACTCCGTTTTTGACCATCGCTTTCTTAATCACGGTGCCATTATCAGTAATATATTCAACACTGCCATTCCACAATCTATAATTCTTGAAAGTACCGCGCTCCACAGAATACGCTTTCGTATTCTCAACTGGCATTTCCATACTCATCGTCCAATACCTATTCGCAGTAACACGACCAACAACCTTTTCTCCATCATAGAGAAAATAGGGTTCCCAGCAATCATGCACCAGCGAATCTCCCCCTTGCGCAAATGCACAAGCGGAAAATTCTAAAATCATTATTAATATTAAAAATGTGTACTTCTTCATTGGAAATGCTTAAGGTAAAGATAGGGGGAAATGGGGAAATGG
>JBIIBU010000016.1:0-16389 GCA_044239235.1 Flavobacteriales bacterium | reverse complement strand
AGAGAAAGTATCACCAGGAAAAAAACCTCTCAAACTATCAAAAAGATTGGCTTGAAAATCTTCAACCGGTATATGGGGGATCAATGAAAGAAGAAGAATGATTCCTGGAAAAAAAGCTAGGAACAAGCGGAATGAAATCGCAGCTGCTCGCGTTCCAAGCGACCCTTTTGTAATTCCCTCGACAAAAAAACTAGAGACATACCAAAGCGACAATCCTTGGAAACCCCAAGGTTTAATCGATTTGAGCAGCGCAATGGATTTTTCAATCCACGTCAACTTCTGTATATATTCAATCCACTTGTTAGCCATACTATCTCAGAAAAGGGAGACGAATTTACTGCACCGCCTTCAAACTCAAGTCAAGACTTTTCACATGATGTGTCAAAGCACCCATTGAGATATAGTCTACGCCGCAAAGAGCATAATCACGAACGTTTTCTTCAGTAATCCCACCAGAAGCTTCAGTCTCTACTCGACCATCTATAAATGCGACCGCTTCCTTCAATTGTGCTGGTTGGAAATTATCGAGCAAAATTCTAAATGCTATTCCTTCTTGAAGAATTTCCTCCACCTCTTTCATCGACCTTGCTTCTACTTCGATTTTGAGATGTCTTTCATTTTTCTCCAAGTAATTTTTTATTTGATGCAGCGCATTGTGCACTCCACCTGCGTAATCGACGTGATTGTCTTTTACCAAAATCATATCATAGAGGCCGAATCTGTGATTGACGCCACCACCAATTTTCACAGCTAGTTTTTCAAAAAAACGAAAACCAGGTGTTGTTTTTCTAGTATCGAGAAGACGACATTTCGTGCCTTCCATCATTTTGGTAATCTTGTTTGTCTGGGTTGCTATACCACTCATGCGCTGCATAATATTCAATGCAAGTCTTTCGGCAGTAACAATACTTTGTGCGGGGCCAGAAACATAAAAAGCAATATCACCATGTTTCACTTGATCACCATCGATAAGTATTTGATCGAAAGTTAGATTTTCATCCACCAATTCAAAAACACGCTTTGCGATATCTATTCCGGCAATAACTCCAGTGTCTTTTACCAGGAGTTTAGCGCGTCCTTGGGCCTCAGCAGGAATTGTGGAAAGACTTGTATGATCACCATCACCCACATCTTCGGTAATGGCCATGAGTATAAACTCGTCTAAGTCGAAATGAACCATAAAATTTAATTAACGAAAAAGCTTATTGCTCAATCTTCAGTTGTTTTATCTGAAGGGAGGTACCCACTTTTTTCATAAAGAAAGTAACACGATAACTGCCCATTGCTGTGCTCATATCGCCGATGCGAAACTGATCATCCAACTTTGAGGTGCCTTGGTGTTTGAGAATGAAATCACGAACTTGAGCGGAAGCAAAAAATTTGGTTAAAATAGTTCGAGCCTCCGCTGATGAGAATGTGCCTTCTTGATCTGGTAATTCGAGCTCGACTTGTGACATAAAATACGACGCCAAGGCAGCGGCATCACCTTTCTTCAAAGCGGCAGACACTTGGGGGGTAATATCAGTTTGCGCAATAGCAGAGAAGCTAAAGAGAGCGAACAGAATGCTTACAAGTAATTTCATGGTAGTAAATATCGGAAAAAATCGACACACTCCGCGAAAAGCAATCATCAAGCCAAAGTTGGTGACCGGTGACCGGTGACCGGTGACCAACGACTGGTGACGAGTGACTGATGACCAGTGACACGTTGGGTGTTCGAATCACGAACTCAAACGTTATATAGACATTAGTCACTGGTCGTCGGTCACTAGTCACAGGTCACCGGTCACTAGTCGTCGGTCACCAAACAAGAAAGCCGACCTCGCAGGAGCAAGGTCGGCTTGGTATGTTTTTTTTGGTAAATCAGTGAGTTAAAAACAGAATAATTCTGAATTAAACCTCAGCCTACTGATTACGCTTGAGCAGTTTCTTTTTCCATCACAACTTTACCTTTGTAGTAAAGCTTTCCTTCGAACCAATGTGCGCGGTGAAACATGTGTGGTTGACCTGTAGTAGGACAAGTAGACACATTAGGAGCCTCAATTTTATAGTGAGTTCTACGCTTCGCCTGGCGCGTTTGGGAAATTCGGTGTTTGGGATGTGCCATTTCAGTACGTATTTATTCTGTTTATTCTTCTTCGTCGTCTTCGAAAGGTTCGGGTTCGTTCTCTTCGAAGTGTAAATTTTTCAATGCTGCCCATTCATTCCGGTTATCACTCTGCACCATGTATTTCGATAGTGCTGCCATGACTTCCTGATTGCATTCTTCCTCGGTTTCATGAACATGTCGCGCTGGCAAGGCCAAGTGTGCATATTCATAGAGGTATTGAGCCACATTGATATCGCTTTCGCTAGGACCCAACACGATGATATCATCATCAGTAGTTCCACTGTTTTCGCTGCCCAACTTCAGAATCAGTCGTTGATTTGTCTCAACTGCCTGATGCACGGGGTCGCCGCAGCGATCACATATCAATTCAACTGTACCTTCTAACTGAAAATCAAGAACCATCATGGTGCTTTGCTTTTCTAGTTCGAGCTCTACGCGAATGTCTGCGCGTGAAATCTCGGAGTACTCAAATGCCTCAAAGAACTCGTCCTTTAGGGTGAACTGATAGTGGTGTGTTCCGACTTTCAGTCCCAAGAATGGAATCTTATATTCCGCAAATGGTTTCACTCTAGGGTCTTTTTTGGGGAGGGCAAAAATACAAACTTTTCCGACTTATACAACTTTAGTCGTTAATAAATCGGAAAAAACCCGAAATCGACGACCGGTGACCGACGACCAGTGACCGACGACTGGTGACAAGTGACTGGTGACAGGCGATAAGTGACAAGCTAGAAGTGCGAAGCACCTCCATAGAAACAAGCTACTAGTCGTTGGTAGTTGGTCACCGGTCGTCGGTCACTGGTCACCGGTCGTCGGTCGTCAGTTAGATATGTATCGCTCTTTTGTCTGTGGCGTCTAGGGCTGCTTCGCGGAATGACTCCGTGAAGGTTGGGTGAGCGTGGCTAATTCTTGCGATATCCTCTGCGGATGCTCTGAATTCCATTGCTACTACCGCTTCTGCAATCAAATCGGCACAGCGAGGGCCAATCATGTGAACACCAAGGATTTCGTCTGTCTCCTTGTCTGCCAAGACCTTGATTAAACCATCGGTATCCATGCTCGCGCGAGCACGTCCGCTTGCTTTGAATGGGAAAGAACCCACTTTGTAGGCGGTACCTTTCTCTTTAAGCTGTTCTTCGGTGTAACCAACGGCAGCTACCTCAGGCCATGTATAAACAACGCCTGGGATCAAATTATAATTGATATGTGGCTTTTGACCAGCAATTACTTCTGCTACAAATGTTCCTTCTTCTTCCGCCTTGTGGGCTAACATAGCGCCTTTCACAACGTCGCCAATAGCGTAAATACCAGGGATATTAGTTTGAAGGTGTGCGTCTACTTCCACTCTACCGCGGTCGTCCATTTTCACACCTGCTTTATCCAAACCTAAGTTGTCAGTATATGGCTTGCGGCCTACTGCTACAAGGACGTAATCGCCTTCCAATACCAATTCACCACCTTTCGCGTCGTCTGCCTTAACGGTAACTGTTTTGCCCGTAGCGGTAACTTCTTTTACTTTATGAGAAAGGTAGAAGTCGAAACCTATTTTCTTCAATGATTTTTGAAGCTCCTTTCCTAACGTGCGATCCATTGTTGGGATAATGCTATCCATAAATTCAACAACACTCACTTTAGCACCAAGGCGGCCATAAACAGAACCAAGCTCAAGTCCAATAACACCACCACCGATGATGATCATGTGCTTTGGAACCTCAGTCAACTTAAGCGCCTCGGTTGAAGTAATCACTCGTTTTTTATCGACATTAATAAACGGAAGCGTTGATGGCTTGCTACCCGTCGCAATGATGACATTCTTCGCACCAAGGTTTTCTGTTGTTCCGTCAGCTTTGGTGACAGTCACAGTTTTAGAATCCACGAATGAACCGTGACCCACAAAAACATCGATCTTATTCTTTTTCATCAAGAACTCGATACCCTTTGTTGTCTGATCTACCACACCTTGTTTGCGGTTGATCATTTGCTCTAGATTAATCTTAGGAGGGGACTTAAGTTCGATACCGTGTTCTTGAAATTGGTGAACAGCTTGATGGTAGTGTTCAGAAGAATCAAGAAGCGCTTTCGAAGGGATACAACCCACATTAAGACATGTTCCACCCAGAGTGCTGTATTTTTCTACAAGTGCTGTTTTCAAGCCAAGTTGAGCACAGCGAATAGCTCCCACATACCCTCCAGGTCCGGAGCCGATTACTACGACGTCGTATTGATTCATGGTACAAATGTAATAGCTTTTGGCTTTGGGCTGTTGGCTGTTGGCTGTAAGCTATTGGCAATAGGCTATAAGCCACAAGCCATTAGCTTTTAGGTTTAGCGGGTGTGTAATTAAGACGAACTGCATACATTAGCGTGAAACTACTATATCATGAATCCTATACTTCGAAATATATTGGGAGTTATTACGGGTATCCTTGTTGGAGGGACTGTCAATGGCGCTTTGATTTCACTGAGTCCGCACATCATCGCGCCTCCAGCAGGTTATGATTTGACAAATGAAGAAGGTTTGCGTGCAGGCATGGCGATGATGCAGCCAAAACATTTTCTAATGCCTTTTCTAGCTCATGCTTTGGGAACAGTTGTGGGCGCTTTCATCGCGGCAAAAATTGCAGCAACATCTAAAATGATCATCGCAATTGCTATAGGAATTGTATTTATGATTGGAGGAATTATGATGGTCATGATGCTTCCTTCACCTCTTTGGTTCGACATCACAGACCTAGCACTAGCCTACATTCCAATGGCGTATCTAGGGGCAAGGTTCGCTAGATAGCATTGTTGATTTTTTATTTCTTATTTTTGATTTAACCCTTCTTACCACCTACAACCTATTACTTACTACCTATTACTTACCACCTACTACCATCTATCAACATCCCTCGTTCTATAAATACCCTTTAAAGATTTCAAGGATAAAAAAGAGCGAACTACTTTCGACTTATGGTTAGCTATCTAGACTTATTTCTTTTGATTCCTATCGGATTCGCGATATGGAGAGGATGGAAAAATGGATTTGTAATCGAGGTATTCTCGCTACTCTCCATTTTCGTCGGAATCTATTTGGGTATTCATCTTAGCGATTGGACATCATCTGTGCTTCGCGAGAAATTCGATGTGCAATCTTCCAACTTGCCTATTATTTCATTTTTGCTAATTCTCATCCTGGTAATTGTCGGATTGTTCTTCTTGGGAAGATTAATCACCAAATCGGTGAAAGCTGGAGGAGCAGAAACATGGAATAAAGTCGGTGGAGCATTTTTCTCACTCACGAAATTCATTCTTTCACTCAGTGTAATGTTTATTCTCTTCAATTCGCTTGATGCGAAATATGATTTGATGTCAGAAGAACAAAAAAAGAAGTCGTATCTCTATGAACCGATATACAACTTCTCTCTTGTCATCCTTCCTGCCTTTGAAGAAAGCGAATTCTTCCAAAAGCTAAAAGCCGAAGAAATGGCTCCGCTTACCACTGAATAATAAGCAAAAAAAATTGTTGACTTTTTGTTTTCTAGTGCTGATTTAGTCATCAAATCAACAATAAAAAATAAAAAATCAACAATTCAATGCTGTGCTGAAAAACTTTTTAGTTCTCAGGCTTCACGTTGGCCATGAGATACTCACGGTTCATACGTGCGATATTTTCTAAAGAAATGTGCTTTGGGCACTGCACTTCACATGCACCGATGTTAGAACAATTACCAAATCCTTCTTCGTCCATTTTCTTCACCATGTTCAACACACGTTCTTTACGTTCAACTTGACCTTGTGGGAGAAGAGCGTATTGAGAAACTTTTGCTGAAACAAAAAGCATTGCAGATCCATTTGGACAAGATGCAACGCAAGCACCGCAGCCGATGCAAGAAGCTGCGTCAAAAGCCTTATCCGCATCTTCTTTCGGAACAAGAATAGCATTTGCATCAAGAGTGCGTCCGCTTGTATTCACAGAAACAAATCCACCTGCTTGTTGAATGCGGTCGAATGCACCACGGTCAACCATCAAGTCTTTAATTACTGGGAATGCAGCACTTCTCCATGGTTCGATATAAATAGTATCACCATCTTTAAACGAACGCATGTGCAATTGACAAGTAGTTACTCCACGGTTTGGACCGTGAGCTTCACCATTGATAAACATGCTGCACATACCGCATATACCTTCGCGACAGTCGTGGTCGAATGTCACTGGATCATCTCCTTTCTCAACGAGTTGATAGTTCAACACATCGATCATTTCAAGGAAAGACATATCCTCAGAAATGTCTTGTACATTGTAATCAACAATTTTTCCTTGCTCCTTGGTGCTTTTTTGGCGCCAGATTTTTAATGTGAGATTCATTGCTATTGTTTTTTTAATCTCTGCTTATTTGTAAGATCTTGCTGATACTTTGATGTTCTCATAAATGAGAGGCTCTTTGTTCAGCTTTGGTTCACTTGGGTTTCCTGTGAATTCCCATGAAGCTACATACATGTAATTTTCATCATCACGAAGTGCTTCTCCTTCTTCTGTTTGGTACTCTTCTCTGAAGTGACCGCCACAGCTTTCATTTCTTTCAAGAGCATCCTTACACATCAATTCTCCAAGTTCGATAAAGTCGGCCACACGTGCTGCTTTTTCCAATTCGGGATTTGTACCTACCATTGAACCAGGAACACGAACGTTCTTATAGAAATCTTCTCTTAAAGCACGAATATCAGCGATGGCTTCTTCAAGCCCTGACTTATTTCTTGCCATACCGCATTTATTCCAAATGATTTTTCCAAGTTTCTTATGGAAATAATCAACTGGCTTAGTTCCGTTATTGGTGAAGAATGCTTCAAGGCCTTTGCGAATATTATTTTCAGCTTCCACGAATTCAGGAGAATCGGTAGAAATTTTACCTGTACGAATTTCGTCTGCTAAGTAGTTACCTATTGTATATGGCAATACGAAATAACCATCTGCCAAACCTTGCATCAAAGCTGATGCACCTAGACGATTTGCACCGTGATCGCTGAAGTTTGCTTCACCAGCTGCGAAGCAACCAGGAATAGTGGTCATCAATTCATAATCCACCCATAGTCCACCCATAGTATAGTGAACAGCAGGATAAATCATCATTGGAGTTTCGTATGGATTCTCAGCAACGATTTGCTCATACATTTGAAATAGATTGCCGTATTTCGACTCCACTACTTTTTTACCAAGAGCAATAATTTCTGCATCAGAAATATTGTGAAGACCTTTCACATTCGCTTCTGCTTTGCCATAGCGGAATATAGCTGAGCTAAAGTCCAAGTATACAGCTTCGCCTGTAGAATTCACACCAAATCCTTCGTCGCAACGCTCTTTTGCAGCTCGAGATGCGATATCTCGAGGAACGAGGTTACCGAATGCAGGATATCTTCTTTCGAGGTAATAATCGCGGCGTTCTTCCGGAATATCCGTTGGACGCATTTTTTTTGCGCGAATCGCCTCGGCATCTTCTTTGTGTTTTGGAACCCAGATACGACCATCGTTACGCAATGACTCTGACATCAAAGTCAACTTCGATTGGTGATCACCAGATACCGGAATACACGTTGGGTGAATTTGTGTGAAGCAAGGATTTGCGAAATGCGCACCACGACGGTGAGCTCTCCACGCTGCTGTCACATTAGAACCCATGGCATTTGTGGAAAGGAAGAACACGTTACCATATCCACCAGTGCAGAGCACAACTGCGTGTCCTGAGTGGCGTTCGATTTCACCAGTCACCAAATTGCGAGCGATGATACCTCTAGCCTTACCGTTTATTACAACTACGTCAAGCATCTCATGACGGTTAAGCAATTCGATATTGCCTTTACCAACCTGACGAGACAACGCAGAATATGCGCCTAAAAGAAGTTGTTGACCAGTTTGTCCTTTTGCATAAAAAGTACGAGATACTTGAGTTCCTCCGAATGAACGGTTATCAAGCAATCCGCCGTAATCACGTGCAAAGGGAACACCTTGAGCAACACACTGGTCGATGATGCTCGAGCTCACTTCAGCCAAACGATGAACGTTAGCCTCACGAGCGCGGTAGTCACCACCTTTAATTGTATCGTAGAAAAGACGGAATGTACTATCACCGTCATTCATATAATTCTTTGCTGCGTTAATACCACCTTGAGCGGCGATAGAGTGAGCGCGGCGAGGGCTATCCTGAAAACAAAGTGCTTTCACTTTATAACCCATCTCTGCAAGAGAAGCAGCGGCTGAAGCACCTGCCAAACCTGTTCCTACAACGATTACGTCTATGCTGCGTTTGTTAGCAGGATTTACGAGGCGTGCAGTGTTTTTATACTTTGTCCACTTCTGATCGAGTGGTCCGTCTGGAATATTTGATTTCAACGTCATGTTCTTATAGATTGACTTGTCGAATTACGTTCATTTATTAGCTAGGCCCCAGATGTACATTGCAATAGGCATTGCAGCGAACACAGCAGGTATAATCACAGAGAATGCATCCCCAGCAAAAGCGATTGCATTTTTGTATTTACTGTAATTGAAACCCAAAGATTGGAATGCACTTTTGAATCCGTGAAGAAGGTGCCAGAATAGAGAAATACATCCAAGCACATAAACAATCACCACCCAAAGGTGAGAGAATACAAACATCATTTCTCCAAATAAATCCTCATACATGCGAGTTCCGATAAGCATTTCAGGATGCTCAATAGTCAATCCAGTTACACGTGTTTTCAACCAAAAATGGTACATGTGAAGAATGAGGAATAGCAAAAGAAGTGTTCCTAAAAGAGCCATGCTTCTTGAATACCATTTGCTACTTGCTGATGGTTTTTCATAAGCGTACTTCACTGGACGCGCTGCTCTATTTTGGAAATAAAGCATAAGACCATCAACAATGTGAAGAATCAATCCAGCAAAAAGTCCAATTTCCATGGTGCGAACGATGATGTTCGTTCCCATAAAATGGGCCCATAAGTTGAACGTTTTTCCCCCGTCTCCGAAGAAGATTGTTGCATTAATCGCGCAGTGCACGACTAGGAAAGAAATGAGGAAAATCCCTGTTAGGGCCATCCAGAATTTCTTTGTGATTGAAGATTTAAACAAGCCTGAAGCCATAATCATAGAATGTTTTGCGAGGGCGAAAATAGTGCTCAAAACGCTACACACGAATATCAATTTCCATTTAGATACAATCTAGATAGTTTGATAGTGTGGTAGTTTGATAGTGCGGTAGTTTGAAAAATGGGGTTATTGCTTTATTACTTTTTCGGTTAGGGTGCGGCCTTCGCCTTTGACTACCAAATCATAAACCCCCGAAGCAAGTTCATTTGTAGTAATCTCCAAACGTCCATTAAACAAGACATAAGGCGCTTTAGCAACTCTACCGTTGGAATCAAACAACTGAATACTCTGAATATTTTTTATATCATTCGGGTAATCCACATACAATTTGTCCATCACAGGATTTGGATAAACAAGCATTCGTGTGGGTGAATCATTAGAATATTCATACACTGAAACTTGACTCATATTTTCATCCCCTGCTTGGTAAACTGTATACATGAAAAAACACACCATCATTTCATCTGTCGTGTTTTCACCTAAAAATACCCATTGAGGGGGATTGTTTGGATTCTCCTCATTTGCTGTTGTGTTATCATAAGTAGCCTCCCCATAAAGTCTACTGCCTGTCGGCACAGGCAATAAAGTTGGAAACTTATAATTGAACTGCCAGTGAAAATCATAATCATCTACATCAATAAATCGGATAGTGTCTTGGTTAGCATCCAAGGCATATACTTTAAATGTCTTTCCTAATAAGTGCATATGAGGAAATACTGAAAGAAAAGACAACGGAACATTCGTCGTCACAGATTCCTCATGAAAAGTACTTATTTCATTCGGTGGAATAATTAGCGCAGGCTCTTGCAAACTTGGAGGTCCGTGAAATAAAAGAGGATCATGATAAACCGTTCTAATATTGCCAGCAGGCTTGTATTTCAATCTCATTTTTACGGCAGACGATTGATCTTGACTTCCTGGCGCGTAATGTACTTCAATTACAAATTTTGCATTCGAAGGAAGAGGAATCGCCAAATTCTCCGGGAATTCCATATGCCCCATTCCAGGAACCCAAACACCAATCAACACGGCATCGTTACTGGGAAATGAACCACCAGTGCTTGTCCAACCCACACCTGGATCAGCATTATCACTCTGTTGTGGTACGCCTGAAGGATCATAGAAAGCCAAAACGTGATGCACGATATCTGTATTATCTGGATCGAATTCAACAGAACCGATATAGCGTGTTACTCCGCCGCTCGTCGTTGGAATAAGAAAACTGCGGTACACATCCTCAGAAGAAGTAACTGTATAATCAGGAATTTCTACAATTTCATCAGGAGAGGCAATTTGAAATCCATCATTGTAACTTGGAGCCGTAGGAGCCTCGCCATCACCCTCAGGAAAACCATTATTCACCCAGTCTATTATTGCAGTCCTTTCATCCTCAGTCAAAACATTTTCATCCACAAAATGAGTGTAGTTCTCGTTAGCCGGCCAAGGTGGCATCTCATTCTCTTCAATTACACCAAGAATAGAGTAAGGTTGAGAAAGGGCGTCATTGTAAGTTAACAAAGAAGAAGGGGCAATACCGCCTTCGTGGTGACATTTTCCGCAATGCTCAAAGAAAATTGGAGCAATGTCCTGGTTCCAGGTTTGTGCCCGGGAAGACAAGGCTATCACAACAGCCGAAATCATTAGTATTAAGTGTTGCATCAATATAGGGTTTGGACAAAGATAGTTTGATAGTTTGATAGTGTGGTAGTTTGATAGTTTGATAGTAGGGTTAGAATTTTGGGGAATAAAAAAAGCCTCTCGAGTGGAGAGGCTTTTTTTTATTCTTTCAGAACTTGAGTTCTGTGCTTTCTTAGTTAAGAGAGAAGCGTTTGAAGTCAACAGCTACTAGGTCTTTATCAGTAGTTTTAAGGTACTGACCAACTGTAAGCTTGCTGTCTTTGATAAACTCTTGGTTTACCAAAGTGCTTTCTTTGAAGAATTTGTTCAAGCGACCCATAGCAATTTTCTCAGCCATTTCAGCTGGTTTGCCTTCGTTGATAGCTTGTTCTTTACCAACTTCGATTTCTCTTTGTTTTACATCTTCTGGAACTGAAGCTTCGTCAAGAGCAACTGGAGCCATAGCAGCAGCTTGCATTGCAACGTCGCGACCGATCTCATCAGTAGTTGATTTGTTGAAAGCTACCATAGCCGCAAGTTTGTTACCTGGGTGGTTGTAGCAAGCAATGTACTCAGCATTGATGATAGAGTATGTAGAGATTTCGATTTTCTCTCCGATTTTACCAATCTCTTCGATGATTTTGTCACCAATTGTAAGATCTGTTCCAGGGAAGTTAAGTGCTTTCAAAGCATCAACATCAGCTGGTCTGTTAGAGATAGCTACGTCAACGATGGTGTTAGCTACTTTGTCGAATTCAGCGTTTTTAGCAACGAAGTCAGTTTCGCAGTTAAGAACAACAAGAACACCTGTTTTGCCATCATCTGTTTTTTTGGTAATAACCAAACCTTCAGCGGCATCACGGTCGCCGCGGCTAGCAGCAACTTTTTGTCCTTTTTTGCGAAGCAAGTCGATAGCGGCTTCGAAATCGCCATTAGCTTCGGTCAAAGCTTTTTTGCAGTCCATCATACCTGCGCCGGTAGTTGTACGTAGTTTGTTTACGTCTGCAGCAGTAATAGTCATGATATTAACTAATAAATTTTATACAAAAGTGAATTAATCCTGATAACGGGAGTTGAAGCTAATATTAAGCTTGTGGTGCTGCAGTATTTTTTCTGCGACCACGGTTTTCACCACCACCTTTTGGAGCTGGGTTCTCTCCGTCTTCAGTTTTGTCTTTATCGTTTTTGCGTTCAGCAAGTCCGTCAGCAATTGATTCGATAACTACATCCAAAATCTTAGAGATAGATTTTGTAGCATCGTCGTTTGCAGGGATTGCGAAATCCACTTTACGTGGGTCGCTGTTAGTATCAACCATAGCGAACACAGGAATGTTAAGGCGTTTTGCCTCAGCCACTGCAATGTGTTCTTTCATGATATCGATAACGAAAAGAGCAGCAGGAACACGATTCATATCAGCGATAGAACCAAGGTTTTTCTGCATTTTAGTGAAAGTACGAGTCAATTGAAGACGCTCACGCTTGCTAAGTGTAAGAGCAGTTCCGTCAGCGCTCATCTTTTCGATGTTCGTCATTTTGCGGACAGCTTTACGGATAGTAACGAAGTTGGTAAGCATACCACCTGGCCAACGTTCAGTAACGAACGGCATACCGATAGCGCTTACTTTCTCAGCAACGATGTCTTTAGCTTGTTTTTTCGTAGCAACGAAGAGAATCTTCTTGCCTGATTTCGCGATTTGCTTCAAAGCGTTTGAAGCTTCGTCGAGTTTCACGACCGTTTTGTTTAGGTCGATGATGTGGATTCCTTTCTTCTCAGCGAAGATGTAAGGAGCCATGTTTGGATTCCATTTGCGGCTGAGGTGACCAAAGTGTACACCAGCATCCAGCAATTCGTCAAAAGTAACTTTTGCCATTTTATTTTATTGATCTTGTTTACGTTCTCTAAAGTCAACCGCCAGGTAGTCGTTCGCCCTTGGTTATAAAACCAGTGGCGAACGAGTCGAGGCGATTTGGATTCTAAACAAGCAGCACCAGATGTACTGAAACGGATTAACGTTTCGAGAACTGGAAGCGCTTTCTTGCTTTTTTCTGACCGAATTTCTTACGTTCAACCATACGTGGGTCACGGGTAGTCAAACCTTCTGCTTTCAGAAGAGTCTTCCATTCAGGATTGATTTCGATCAACGCTTTGCTGATCCCCAATCTCAATGCCTCTGCTTGACCAGTGATACCACCGCCGTCAAGGTTCGCTTTAAAGTCATACTTACCCTCATTTCCTGTAAGCAAGAAAGGTTGGTTAACACGGTATTGCAATACCAATGTTGGGAAGTAGTTTGTATAATCTTTTCCGTTAATAACGAATTTACCTGTACCCTCGGTAAGGTAAACACGCGCTACTGCAGTCTTTCTGCGTCCGGATGTGTTAATTGTTTCAGCCATTTTGACTTAAGCTTATCCTTTGATTTTGTATTCTGTTGGTTGTTGAGCCGCTTGCTCATGCTTGTCACCTGCATACACAAATAGGTTGCGGTAAACTGCACGTCCAAGACGGTTCTTTGGAAGCATACCTCTAACAGCCATTTCAATCATTGCTGTTGGGTGCTTTGCCATTGTCTCCTTTGGTGTCGCGAAACGCTGACCACCTGGGTAGCCAGTGTAACGGATATACACTTTCTGATCCCACTTCTTACCAGTCAACTGAATTTTGTCTGCGTTAACGATAACTACGTTATCGCCACAGTCAGCGTGTGGTGTGAAATTAGTTTTGTGCTTTCCGCGCAAAATGTATGCTACCTCGCTAGAGAGGCGGCCTAGTGTCTGTCCTTCAGCATCGATTAAAAGCCACTGTTTGTTGGCGTTTTCTTTGTTCGCTGAAATTGTTTTATAGCTTAACGTATCCATTGCTATTGATTCTTAACGTTTTCCCTTTTTGAAAAACGGGCTGCGAAAATAGCACCTTTTTCGCAGATAGCAAATACTTTTCAACAGACTTTTTTTAAATGCCATATTTTTCAAGGGTTTCAGAAGCATTAATTCTGTCACTAACTCCCAAAAATGAGCTTTCAATATCCCAAAAACCCACTATTTAGACCCCAAAAACCGATAATGCACAAAAAATTACCTCTCATTTCAAATTCGGCCCCTTTCCTAAATTCCTACATATATACAGAAAAGTATAAACCAAATTTACAGTGTGGAAGTAATTCTAATACATTCCCCCACAACCTGTTGTTGTTTCACAAATTTAATACTTACAGCCATGAACACACAGAACGATTTCCCTGCACAAGGTCAAGGTCTTTGGATCTTCAACGACAAATAAGTTTTCATAAATAAGACTCTAAGAAGAGTTAAGTTGGTTTTTGTTTGGTTTTGGATAGCCTCCGGTGGTTCGGAGGCTTTTTTTTGGACCAAAATTTAGAAAAACGCCTTCATCTGCATTCCACCGCTATGAATAGTAGCAACCCCCTCTGGCTTTCTACCAAAATAACTCAAGGTCAATTGCAGATTATTAGCCACCGTGCGCTGAATAGAAACAGTCCAAGTGGAATTAAAACCCGCATTCAATCCCTCCAGCATATCAAACGACAAGGAACTATTCTCAGCTCCATTATACTTTATAGAATAAAAATTCAATCCACCTTGTACTATCCCTTTACCAGGAGTATTCAAACTAGCTTCCACCCCATATTTCAATATTTCGGCTTTTTCCACGCCTACACGATTCTCTTTCGTGCCGTATTCACCAACCAAGCTAAAACGCGACGCCACTCCATTCTGCCAGGTTATCTTCGGTTCTACAGTCACATAATCGATCTCATAATTTCTAACCGCTAGAAAATCAGATGTCACTTCCTTCGTGCCGAATGATTGTTCGGTCGCCAAATTCAAATCACCATAAAAATTCCAACGCAAACCTATTTGATGATAAAAATCAGATCGAGACTCAAAACCATTACTCAACAAATTCTTGGTTGTCATTTGCTGAACGAGATAATTCATTCCAAACTTTGGGTTGGCTTTATTGAAAAATAAAATATTCCTAAATGAGCCATTCATTGATATCAAAACACTGTCGGCAACTTCCGTGAGAAAAGGATTGAATCGTTGCGATTCCTCTTCCCTACCCGTCTTTCTATCTATCTTGTATGATACTTGATCGCTAAACTTCCCTATCACTTTTCTCCATCCATTTCCTTCTTTCCAATTCTTGCCTTTCTGTATTTGAAACGATTGGCTAAACTGATTGGTAAAAGCTCTGACATAATCTGTGGTTTGAATAAATGTCCGTATGTAATTTGCTTCATAAGAAAACTGAGCCACCTCAAATTCATTCAAATCTTTAACGCCATCGCTATTGTAATCATTCCAGACATAGACACCCTGACCGGCAGGAACTTCAAAATAAATAAATTCCCGTTTCTGTTCTAGACCACTGCCTATTTCATAAAAAGTGGAACCGGAAAACCAACCTTTTTTTGAACGATAGTAATATTCTATCCTTCCAATTAAAGTATTCTCGGGTTGACCAGTAAACAATTCAGGATCGACGACACGCAGTTTTCTATTACTCACATTCAACGATAATCGATTGTCGTTCGACATTTTTTTATTAAATAAAACTCCATACTGCTCCGCTCGTGCAGCATGCGCTAACACACCTCCAAAAGGCTTCCAGTCCATTCTATCGCGATAGTAAACCGATATACCCGTCGTCACAGAATCGACCGTTCCAACTGCTACTTGCCAATCATAAAATTGATAAGAAGTGGATGCCAAACTATCAGAGGTTCCTGAGTAAAATTGATTCAATTCATGTTCGTCAACAAATGAAATTTTCACCTTCTTAATCGAACGAGAAATTGTTGATTTGTGTCGTAAAAATGAAGTGTTTGAATTGCCCTGAGTATTCAGTAATGAAGCATTCACAATGGCAATCCATTTGCCTGTATTGATATTCGAGTTGAAGTTTCCTCGATAGCCTTTATATCCGATTCCTATGCGCAACAGATCCATGCCCGCGGATAAAGTTCCAAGCTTGGGCTTGCTATAGCCCGCGCTGATCGCAGCCCAATTCAAATCTGATTTAAACGACTGATTAAGTAAGTTCCAATTTCGATCAAATTCCACTTCTCTAAAACGCTCTATTTGCGAAAAGTCTATCGAGGTGTATTCATATTTTCCTTGCAAGAAAAACACAGGTCTATTCCAAAAAGAATCTCTATCCTTCAAATACTTCCTAGGATGCCACTCTTTAATTTCAAATCCTCCTCGAAATGCATACCCTACATCGTTTTCTGAATCAATAGAGGAAAACGTATTGAGATCATTATTTGATAAAGCACCTTCGCCGTAAATAAGATTTGCAGGCGCTGCATTAGGTTTACCCCATCTATGTTTATGGCCAAGAACCAACATCTGTTTTTTATTCGGAGTAGATAATAAAATCAGCGGAACATAATTTCCATAATGAACTAAATCTCCATCTATCACATCAGGAGAAATCCACTTGTATTTTTTTCCATTTGCTGTAAATCCATCTTCTACATAATCGCCATTTCCAGCCCCTACTGACAATGGCGATTATGTAGAAGAT
>JBIIBU010000187.1:0-4244 GCA_044239235.1 Flavobacteriales bacterium | reverse complement strand
TTGTCTACCAGAGCCGCGATTACTTCACAATTGTCAGCAACCCAACTAGAGCTCAACTGATAACTAAATGATTTTGCTATTTCACTACCCGCAACTGGATTCGAAGAAATAGGTAAACCATAGGCGCCCGTTATAGCATCACGCAAAATATGATTGTGCTCGTATTCCATCACTTCTGTAGGATCTTGATTATAATCTTCCTGTGGACTAATTACATGCGACTCCACAACAAACAAAAGTAAACTGTAGGAACCTGAGAGATCATTTACAAATTGGGTATGCGCGTGAATATTTAAAATACCATCTGCAGGGACATAAGAAAGCTGCATTTGCATTGCTGCATCTGGGGCTTCCGCGAGTTCTGCATTAATCATCTCTAACCAATCTGCATAAGGGTAAGCATTACCGATACCGGTAACGCGATTTACTCGCGCGCTTGGATTGAATGCGCCTTCCAGCTGTCCCCAATAAATACTTCCTACTTCAGTATTGTAATCCGCCTCAAATGGCTCTGTACCTGCCGCAGCCAAAGTGCCCGCGTGAACGCTCATGAGCACTAGTCTTTCACCGAGATCTTCATTCCATTGATTTGCTAAAGCCGTTGCAGGAGGACAGAAACCGCAAAGGTGTCCGGTGAACTCTTCTAGAAATACATTTTTAACAGGATTTACAATTGGAGTAAAGGTTGGTGCAGGACCATAAATCGATTCCAAATATTGGTTTTGTATAACAATAACCAAATCTTCTGTATCGCTACAGCTATTGAATAACAGGACTATTGCACATGCAAAAAGGACGAGTGTCTTTTTCATTTTGCTGTTTTTTTTATCAGAAAGTACTTGTGATTGAAACTTCAAAGCCATTAGTAGCTGGCACTGCTCTACATACACCACCGATGCAGAATACCCCCTCACGGCGTTTACCATAGCCTAAGGAAATTCGATTCGCACCATTGATATAACCCACAGTTCCGAATAGATAGTGTATACGCTTGTCTTCATTTGAATTGCCATAGTTGTATTGATCAATAATCGCAATATTCCAATGAGGAGAATAAGTATACTCAAGCAATGCCGTACCCCAATCGCCTTTGTCCTGCTTGGTTTGCAGCGCCTGCAACTCCAAGTGGAAATTATTTTTTGGAGTCAACTTGTAATTGATTTCGATTACTTCAATATCTGCATAAACCAATCCTTTGAAATCATTTGAAACAGGAGTAGCAAGAGTATTAAACTCAAGATAATAATACGTTGCAGCAACGGACCATTTCTTATTCAGTTTACGCTTGATTTCAATATTCAAGTCGCGCACATACTTGTCAGTTCCAAAACCATATGACGCCCTTTCATATCCATAGACAACAGCGTCAGAACCTGTCAATTCTTTTTTATCCAAACTATTCGCCGCTGCGAAATTCACAGATATAAGCGTTCCGTATTTTCCACCAATTTTAGTATTCTTAGGAAGATTATAAAAAACTTCAGCCATAAAACTTGATTCACCTGCAATTGGTGTTGCGTATGGATAAAGCGTAGCTGCAAGATTGTAGGTATGCTGCTTTGTAATAGCGGGGTTATAGTTAACTGGTAAATCAAACAAAGTAGCGTCACGTTCAGAGCGGAAGCTCATATTGTCGACATTTTTCGCAGCAACATTAATTCCTAGTCCTTTGCGACTATATGAAGCGTTGACGAAAATAGCCTCTCCCGTTTTGTAGATATAATTATTGTCTTTACTAGGGTCATTTACCTTATTTGCATACTCTGCAAACAACGAGAAAGGACCACGAAGAATGTTAATTCTTCCAGCAGCTACACCAATGTTTTCGGGATAACTCAGAAGTAAAGAATCAATTACAAAGTTTCCACCTTGTTGGAATTTGCTAACGAAGCTTCCACCAAGAATAACTTTTGTTTTAGCCTCAGAAAATCTAGAAGCTGCGCTATCGCTTTTCATTCTAATTTTCTTTAATGAACCAGCAAGATCATTCAAGTGAATTTCTCCATCAATTCCACGAAGTAGCGATTCTGAATTAATCAAGCGGCTATCGAAGGCAAAGCGTTGATATCCATAAATTGCTTTCACTGTAGCGCCTTGAAATGGGGTGTAAATTACCCGTGCCCCATCCATAGCGTTGTCAATTCCTAGGTTTGGCTCCCAATATGTTCTGAAAGAAAGTCCCGATCCAAATTGCTCGTAGAAATTTCCAACGGTAATATCCAAGCCTTCATTATTGTAACGTGCAAAACGATGTCCGATTCCAGTACCTTTAAATCGTCCACCTACAGAGTAACCTTGAATGGCATCAACGTAAGATTCGAAACGAACACCTGCGCTAAATTTTCCATAGGTATATGTGAAATTACCAAAAGCATTTAATCCCGTTTTCGCAGCTGGTACAATCGCGCCGATAAGAGAATCTTCTGTGTATTGCTGCCATAACAACTGGAAGTTACCGTGCAGTTGTCCTTGGATTGGTTTGTTTTCATTTTCCGACTGAGCAATTAGTCGATTTATTGTAAGTAGTGAAACACAAATTATCAAACAGGCTTTGATATTCATAATGCAAAATACTATTGGTCAATTAGCCCGCAAATTAGCAATAAAAAAGCCCTCAAACGAGGGCTTTAATGATATTCTGAGAAATAAAAATCGTTTAGGATTTTAGTTTCAAAAGTTCTTTATGAAGTTCTTCTTCGTCGCCTTCAGCATAATTGTTATGCTGCCAAACGATATTTCCAGTGCCGTCTACTAAAAAAGTATGAGGAACATTGTTTACGCCGAGAGCTTGTGCAAACTGTTTGTTTGAGTCTAGAAGAACAGTGAAGTCCCATGAAACGCTGCTTACATAAGGGGCAACGCGACTTACGCTTCTTTGATCATCAATAGATACTGCGATAATTGTAACTCCGGTTTCCTTTTGCCAGTCCTCGTAAAGTTCAGCGTAGTTGTTCAATTCCTTTTTGCAGGGGCTACACCATGTCGCCCAAAAACAAATCACTATTGGTTTTCCATTATTACTGAGAGTTCCAGTATCTATTGTATTGCCAGAAAGATCTTTGAGTTGAACGCTTGGCAATTTAGCTACTTGAGCTATTGCCGATTGAATAGTCAATGCTGTAAGAAGCAGGAGGAAGAACTTTTTCATTCGTATATTATTTACAGGTGCAATTTAGATGTTTTTCGTGGAGACAATCATCGTACCAAAAAGGATCTTTAGGGATTCTTGTTTTCTTATAAAAGAAAACGCCCCCCCGTCTTCGACAGGGGGGCGTTTCGTATGTTGATCAAAAATGATCTAATTATTTAGCAACAGTCAAACGAGTTGTAGAAACAACACCGTCAACGTTGAAATTAACCATGTAGATACCAGCGTTTAGGTTGCTGAAATCGATTTGGTTGTTGTAAGTACCAGCTTGTTGAGTGCCTTTGTTCATTGAAACAACGCGCTCACCTAGCATGTTAACCACTTCGATAGTTACTACTGCTTCAGAAGCAAGTGTGTAGTTTACGTTAGTGATTGAAGAAGCAGGATTTGGATAAACACCGAAAGATGAAGTAGAAGTCATTTCTTCAACACCTACAGTTTCGTTTACATTCGCACCTGCAGCAAGAGTTTCGTAGTCTGAAGAACCATCATAGTCAAGGAATGCAGTCATGTAAGTGCCATTTTGGATACCATAAGCTTTTGCGTATCCATCAGTACCACCCCACTGAGAACCTTGCATACCATCACCATAAGCATCAGTCATAGTCATTGTATAGCAACCAGTTGATGGAAGGAAGTGTGTTTCGTAAACGTCTACTGGATTTTGACCGTTCGTAACAGCAGTGTTTCCATAAGGACCGCCAGAAGCAACAACGTTTCCGTTTTCGTCAGAAATTTCCCAAGTAACTTCATTTGGATACTCGTCAGTAGTCATCTCAACTACAACTTGTGTTGTAGACTCAGAAGCCATCGCGATAGCAGCGTTTAGATTATTGTTAGCAGCATTGCCATCATTAGCAGATGTAACACTAACTACAACGTTACCAGTAACCATAGCAGTACCAACGGTAACTGTAGTGCTTTCGAATTGGCTCAAAGTACCAGTCCATGGGTAAGAAAGAGCTGGAGTTACACCGCTAACTGAGATAGTAGCAGAAGTAAGATCTTGTGTACCAAGGTTTGCAAGGTCAACAATGATTTCAGCATCACCGCAAGTAACAGCAGTACCTGTGTAGTTCAAAACTGCACCATCATT
>JBIIBU010000098.1:0-6754 GCA_044239235.1 Flavobacteriales bacterium | reverse complement strand
GAGCTTCACCTGAGCTAATGGCCCAATGCGGGTCTTGCTTCGAGCAAGTTCAATTAATCCAAAATGGAAATTTTAGTTCCGGGAATACGGGGTTTACCACAGAACTTAATTTGGGAACAGGTTTTTTCTGTCCACTATGTCCTGAGGGAACTTATGCAGTTGGAACAAATGCCATTTTTTATCACAATGATTTTACTGGCAATGACCACACTAATCCGCCCTCTGGAAGTTTTTTTATTGCGAATGGTGTTGGGCAAAGTGGTATGGAAGTTTGGTGTCAAACAGTGAATGTTCAACCAAACACGGACTATTCCTTTTCATTTTGGGCTAGAGATGTCACCAACAATCCAAATCCGCACCCACTTGCGCAACTTCAACCAACTTTTAATGGAGTTCCACTAGGTGAATTGCTGGTCGCACAAGGTGGTTGGCAACAAGGACAACTTAATTGGAACAGTGGAAATTTATCGCAAGTGACAATTTGTTTGCTTAATATGGAAACAGGCACAGGCGGAAATGATTTTGGAATTGATGATATTTCCCTTACAGGTTGTCATGAAATAACATTATCACATCAAGCCGAGGCTGGTGCAGATACTCAAATGTGTGGAGGCACTTCTATTGGAATCGGAATGCCTAATTATCCGGGATATCAGTATTCTTGGGCGACATCGTCTGGATTGACATCAACCAATACTTCCAATCCAAATTATTCCGCATTGAATTTGACTTCCGATGTAATCACGGAAGAGTTGTTTCTTTCGCTTGATAGCGCTGGCGTTGGTTGTATTTCTATTGACTCCATTACTATTTCCATTTTACCTCAGCCATCAGTTTCATTGGGCTCGGATTTGACTATATGTCCTGGGGAAAGCGCGGTGCTCACTGCTACGGGAAGTTGGGATGAGTTGACTTGGTCAACAAATGAAACTACTTCAACCATTACTGTTCAAAATAGCGGAACCTACACTGCGACAGCGGATTTGAATGGATGTACACTTACTGATTCTCAAATTGTCAATTTTGTGGCAATGCCAATAGCAGATTTAGGTCCAGATCAATCGATTTGTGAAGGAGACGATGTCTTATTGATGACCGGTGTGATGGGAACTTGGTCCACTGGTGCTAATGGTAATTCCATTACTGTAAATGCAGATGGAGATTACTGGTTTTTGTATTCTAATCAAGGATGCACCGTGAGCGATACAATGCATTTATATGTTTTCTCTGTGCCTTCAATTGCATTGGAAGATGAATATACATTCTGCGATAATGCAAGTATTGTGCTTTCAATCTCTGATGTTGGAAATTGGTCTACAGGTGAAAATGGAAATTCCATTGAGGTAAATACACCTGGCATTTATAGTGTAATTGTAGAAAACGGACCTTGTCAAGCTTATGACGGAACTATTGTGAGTGAAATTCCAATTCCCAATGTTGACCTTGAGGATGAATACTTTGCTTGTGAATATAGCTATGTAATTTTAGAAGTTCCGCTTGTCGAAGGATACGTTTATGACTGGACAAATGGAGATTCTAATGAAAAAACCAGATACTATGCTGGATCTGATGGCGCACTCACAGTTTCGAATGAATGTGGATCAGACACAGAAGAATTTATAGTCAATTCGGAAATTTGCAATTGGGGACTTTGGATTCCAAGTTCCTTCACCCCTAATGGAGATGGAACAAATGACGTTTGGTTCGTAGAAGGTTATAACGTTTCGAATGTAGAGATTGTAGTTTACAATAGGTTTGGTGATAGCATTTGGAAAAGCTCCAAACTATTAGAAAAATGGGACCCACAAGAGCAAGGTATTGCCGACGATTGTTATTCTTATCGTGTTCAAGCAATCGATTATAACGGAAATGAGATTGTGAAATACGGCTACATTACGCTCTTCAAATAGTTCTTCGCTACATTTGCCCCCCATACAATCTCAAAATCTTACGCAATGAGTTGGTTTAAAAGAATTAAGACTGGAATTACTACCAAAAGCAAAGAGAAGAAGGAAATCCCGGAAGGACTTTGGTACAAATGTCCAGAATGTAAGAACGTAATGACAAGTGAGCAGCATTCCGACAACAACTGGGTGTGCGATAAATGTCAATACCATGAGAAGCTCGGTTCTTTGGAGTATTTCTATATTCTGTTTGACGAGAATGATTTTGAAGAGATTGCTGCTAATATGATAAGCGGTGACCCTCTTCAATTTACAGATACCAAGGCTTACAAGGATCGTATCAAAACAACTATTGCAAAAACAGGATTGAAAGATGCTTTGCGCGTAGGTTTTGGTGATATCGAAGGCGCTAAAGCCGTTGTGGCTTGCATGGATTTCGGTTTTATTGGTGGTTCTATGGGTAGCGTGGTGGGTGAAAAATTTGCACGTGGAGTTGATCACGCCATTAAAAACAATTGCCCATTTATCTGCATAAGTAAAAGTGGTGGTGCACGTATGATGGAAGCTGGACTTTCATTGATGCAAATGGCAAAAACCTCAGCAAAGCTTACTCAGCTTGCGGAAAATGGATTGCCTTTCGTGAGTATTCTAACAGACCCAACAACAGGAGGAGTTACGGCTTCATTCGCGATGTTGGGGGATATTAATATTGCCGAGCCTAAAGCCTTAATTGGATTTGCAGGCCCGCGTGTTGTAAAAGAAACTATAGGTAAAGATCTTCCAGAAGGATTCCAAAGCGCTGAGTTCGTTCTTGAGCATGGTTTCTTAGATTATATTGTTGAAAGAAAAGACCTAAAATCAAAGCTTGCTTTATCTTTAAAAATGTTTGCTAAATAGAGAATTGCTATGAAAATCTTAATGGTTTGTCTGGGAAACATCTGCCGATCACCAATGGCTGAGGGAGTAATGCGACAAAAAATTAAGGAGGCGAATCTCGATTTTGAAGTCGACTCAGCGGGCACTAGTGATTTCCATGTAGGCGAAGCTCCTGATAAAAGAGCTATTTCATGCATGAAAAAACATGGAATTGATATTTCTGATCTAAAAGCTCGTCAGTTAAAGCAGCACGATTTTCATGATTTTGATGCTATCTATGTTATGGATCGCAATAATCTTCGTGACGTTCAAGCGCTAAGTCCTGATGATATTTCTAAAGAAAAAGTAAAACTTCTTCTTGACTACCAGAGTTCGCACGAATTAAAAGCTGTGCCCGATCCGTATTACGGCGATGAAAGTAGCTTTGAACATGTGTATGTTCTTGTAACCGAAGCCGCAGACCATATTCTGCATGGCTGATGGTTGATGGTTGATGGTTGATGGTTGATGGTTGATGGAAAATACAAATGCTTGATAACTTCGTTTTCAATCTTGTTGTTCTACATCAACAGTCAAAAATCTAACATCAACCCTCTAATTGTTGAGTTTTGAATAAAAATCGCCATTTTTGGAGGAAATTAAGTGTTCATCTTACACCTTCGTGCGTTATGAGTTTCAAAATCAATGCAATCCTCTTTTTTACCATTCTTATTTCGGTATTGTTTTCTTGCGAGGCTCAAGGTCAAACCTATTTTTTGAATGGGAGCGCGATTTCATTGGGAAGTGATTGCTATCAATTGACGGGGGAACTTACGACTCAAAATGGTACTGTGTGGTATGGTGATCAACTCAATCTGAACCAGCCATTTGATTTGATGTTTCAAATGAATTTTGGTGATATCGATGCGAATGGTGCTGATGGAATTTGTTTTGTACTTCAAACAGTGGGCACAAATGCAATTGGAGAAAGTGGCGGAGGTATGGGGTATTTGAATTTCGGAACAGGCTCACTCGGAATCGAGTTTGACACTTGGCAGAATGGTGAGAACGGAGATCCATTTCAAGATCACGTTGCAATAGAAAGGGATGGGGATATAAATCACAATAGTGCAAGCAATATTGCAGGTCCCGTTAATATCGATCCTTTTGGAAACAATGTTGAGGACGGACTCAATCATACAGTGCAAATCACTTGGGAGCCTTCTACGCAGACAATCAATGTTTATTATGACTGTGTATTCAGACTCTCAGGACAAGTCGATTTGATTGATGATGTATTCGGCGGACAGTCGCTTGTGTATTGGGGATTCACAGCAGCTACTGGAGGATCGTTCAACAACCAAACAGTTTGCCTACAAGAGAACATTCTTTCTGTTGGAGATCAAGTTGATATTTGTACAGGAGCTTCAGCATTATTGAGTGCAGGAAGCTCTGCTGATGGAACATATTCATGGACTCCAGTTGATTTTTTGGATGATCCCAACTCTGCCACACCAACAGCCACTCCTCCGGTTACAACAACTTACTCTGTGAATTTCACAGATTTGTGCGGCAATCAAGTCGATGCCGACATTACTGTCGTTGTAGAGGATCTCGTGATTACGATTCCAAGTATTCTTGAGATCACATGTCAGAATCCGAATGTTGTTGTGCAAGCAGAATCAAATTTGAATCTATTGCTGAACTACAATTGGGCCGAAGGTCCTACTTCAATTTTGGAAGGGATAAATGAAGACAACATAACACTGAATTCGCCCGGAACATATTTTGTAACTGCTGATTTCGAAGGGTTTTGTAGTTCCTCAATTAGTTTTGAAATTATAGAGAATTTGACTCCATATACAGTGGACATTTCAGGGATACAGCAACTTGATTGCAATAATATAGCTTCACAAATCACTGCTATATCAAATGGTGATGATGCTCAATTCTTTTGGACAAGTGGAGGCAATATTTTTGGAGGCAATCCTTCCATTCAGGTAAGCAACCCAGGCACTTACAATGTTTCGGTTACTAATCCCAGTAATGGTTGTTCTTCTAGTGAGAGCATTGTAATTACCTCAGATTTTGCTCAACCAAACATCTCCGCTGCTTTGCAAGACAGTCTTACGTGTATTCGCCCAAGCATTATTCTAGAAGGTATTACTGTGACGAATGCCAATGACTATTCAATAAGCTGGAATTCGGAACTAGGAAATATTATTAGTGGTGCAAATAGTCTTGCTCCTTTAGTGAACTCGGCGGGTGAGTACGAAATCACAGTAACTTCAAATGAAAATGGTTGTTCTTCTTCAGAAGTCATTGACGTCTATCAAGATGAAGACTTCAACATTGATTTATCCTTTATGTTGTTTCCAAATATCATTACACCTAATGGCGATCAGAAAAATTCAAATTGGCAGCCATTTCTTTTGACCAATCCCGGATTTGATTTGCTTGAAATTTTCGACACTTACGAATTACAGGTTTTTAATCGATGGGGAGCAGCTATCTTCGAAACAACCAATCCAAAAGCTTGGAAAGCGAATGACGTTGAAGATGGAGTTTATTACTACATCCTGAAATATTCAACCAATTGCGGGAATGGCGCTAGTGGCGAACAAACTGGAAATATCGAGGTAATTAGATAAGAAGAAATTACCACTCGATTGGCTTGATATTTTTTGAGATTAAAAACTCATTGGCTTTTGAGAAATGTTTGTTCTCCAAAAAGCCTCTGTATACAGAAAGAGGCGACGGATGCACAGAAGCCAGCACCAAATGCTTTGATTTATCAATGAGTTTCCCTTTTTTCTCAGCTTTACTTCCCCAAAGAAAAAAGACCAAATTGGTTTTTCGTTCATTAAGAACTTGAATGACCGCGTCAGTAAAAATTTCCCACCCTTTTCCTTTATGTGACTCCGGAGTTTTTGCTCGCACTGTGAGCGCGTCATTCAGCAATAATACTCCCTGATCTGCCCAACGTTCAAGATTCCCACTATTAGGAATTGGCTTGCCCAAATCTTCCTTTAAGCCCTTAAAAATATTGACCAACGAAGGAGGCATTTGTTGATTGTCATATACAGAAAAGCATAATCCGTTTGCTTGCTTCGGTCCGTGATAAGGGTCTTGACCGATAATGATCAGCTTTGTATTTTCAAAAGAGCAATGATCAAATGCGGCTAAAATTCTATCCTCTGGAGGATAACAAACCCCTGAAGCATATTCGTTTTCTACGAAAGTCAAAAGTGATTTGAAATAGGGTTTGGAAAGCTCCTCTCCTATTTCATTCATCCATGATCTTTCGAGTTCAATTTTCATTCGTCAATATTACTCCAAAAAAAAACCGCCTCGCTCAAGGCGAGACGGTTTGTATCATTTGATCGTTCGATTATTAGCGAACAACAGTAAATTTCTGCGTTACAAAATTTGAATCTTGACCGATGAAAGAGATGAAGTAAACACCTGTTTCAAAAGAGGTCACATTCAATGATGTTTGGTTGTCGTTCAATTGGAATGAAGAAACTTCTCTACCAGCTGAATCAAAAATGCGAGCACTGATTCCTTTTAACGCATCATTAATGCTGATAGTAAGGTACTCAGAAGCTATTGAAGGAAATATGCTTACATTCTCAAAAGACAACTCATTTACACTCACAGTTGGAGCGCATGGAGTACTAGAACTTGTATTTGGATATGCTCCACCAAGAGAAGTTAGGCCAGTGCCTGCAGCATCGAGCCAATCCACTAGGTCTTCGTTAGCAGGATTTGGGTTGCCAGTCCAGTGCTTGTCCATTTTACCATAGTAATCACTCGCTGTTGGTGCACTGCAGAAAGAACCTCCGCCAGTAAGTGTTCCTACAATTCTGTGGTCTTTATCAAAAAGTGGTGATCCCGAAGATCCTCCCTCTGTTACTCCCCATTCGGTAACTGTTTCAACCCAAGTGACTCTCCAGTGATGATTTGAAGCGCCCCAGGTGCCTTGAACTACAGTA
>JBIIBU010000055.1:0-9766 GCA_044239235.1 Flavobacteriales bacterium | reverse complement strand
GCGCAATACCCTTTGTGTCCTGCTCCATCAGCCGTTGGTGCTGAAGTTGAAGCGTTCCAGCCAGCATAAAATGGATCCCAAGATGCAGGGATTGCATCGTCCATTTCAACAAGCGCAAAATCAGAGCCTGTAGAACCCCCACCATCATTGCTATCAGCTCTGAGGATGATACCTACTTTTTGTTGTGCTTGTGGAGCGCTACCAGAACCACAATTTGCACGTTGGAAATTAAAACGAACAGTGGAACTCAATAGATCACTAGAATTAGAATCAATTGTGCAGTGCATCGCTGTTAGAACATAATTTTTACAATTACCAGAAGTGTTGTTTACAAGAGTACCGGTGCAAAGACCAACGCCACCTCCAGCTACTAAACTTAGTCGAACAACAGCTTGACGTTCGTTTACCCAATCAGTGCCTTCAGGACAATTAATATCCACTTCGCAAGCTTCACTAGTGCCTACTCCACCGCGATCTTCGCGAGTGTCGTAAATGAAACGATAGAAGTTAATGAAACCACGAATTCCTAAATGAGCTTGTCCAACAACTGCAGCAGGTTGAATGTATTCAAGAATAGCCTCGTCGCCGAAAACTTCAGCAGTGCGATAAATTCCACTTGGGTGATTTTCGTTTGAATCGTATGGTCCTTCGAAATAGCTTCTATCGGCCGAGTAAATAAATAACTTACTTCCGACAGGTAAATACATATCGTTAAATAAAACTCCCACAGCTTTAGCATCTGATGTTTTGAAACGCAATTGCCAAATACGATCTCCATTTGGCAAAGTTGTCCAAACACCCGCATTATCAGCGTTTACATTCCAGTCGATAATTTTACCATACATCGACATTTTACCCAATTTATCATTTTCCTCAGCTTCACGAATCAAATCGGCTTGATTAAATGAAGGCAAATCCATTGTAGAGATTTGGCTGATTTCGTTTTCGCTCATAGCGTAACCGGGAGGAGTTACTTGAGATTGAGCGCACAGACTGACAGCGAAAAACGCAGCGAGTAGCAATTTTTTCATTTAGCTTGGTTAAATTTTTTTACAGGTTTTACGGGGCGAAATATAACATGTTATATCTATTCAATTTTGACTGATTTTACCCTAAACAGGAATCCAAGAATTTTTAAACCGTCAACCTTGTTTAATTTTGCGCCATGGCTATCATATCCAAAGACATATCAGAAGCTTCCTTATTCCTTCGAATAGGACAGTTGGTGGGTATTCCCACCGAGACTGTATATGGCTTGGCTGCTAATGCCACTGACCCGAAAGCGGTTGTAAAAATATTTGAGACAAAAAACCGTCCTGACTTTGACCCTCTAATTGTTCATATTGGAATTCAGTCGGATATCAATAAATGGGGAATAAATATTCACCCTAAAATTTTAGAAATCACAAATGCCCTATGGCCTGGTCCATTAACTGTGGTAGTTGAAAAATCAGATTTGATTCCAGACATCGTTAGCTCTGGACTTGATACCGTTGGGATTAGGATGCCCAATCACTTATTGACGTTAGAACTCTTAAGGTCAATTCCTTTTCCATTGGCTGCACCGAGTGCAAATCCTTTCGGCTATATATCGCCAACATCGGCTCAGCATGTGGAAGATCAATTGGGTGAGAAAATACCTTTTATTCTAGATGGCGGTCCGTGCGATATCGGTGTTGAATCGACAATCATTCAGATTTTGAATGATGAAATCCATGTATTACGTTGGGGGGGCATTGATGAAAAACAACTTTCGAACTTTGGACTTCCTATTATTTCTGCAACCCACAGCACCAGTAAACCAAATGCGCCAGGGCAATTAACATCGCATTACGCCCCAAGAAAGCCTTTCTTTTTGGGCAATGTAGAAGAATTGGAGCAACAACATTTGGGTAGTAGAATTGGACATCTGTACTGGAACAAATCAAGCAATTCTGAATTGGATCGAACTTTATCTATAAATTCGAATCTACGCGAAGCTGCTCACAATCTATTTGGATTCATGCGAGAATTGGACACATCTTCTGCTGACATTATCATAGCAGAACTAGTACCCAATGAAGGCCTTGGTAAGGCGATAAACGACAGACTAAAGCGCGCTGCGGCCCAAGGCTAGACTCACAAAAAGCCAAGCCATCCAAGCAAATCTACAGTACAAATTGAACTCCAATAGCTCTATTACAGCTAAAATGGATCTGTTTCGGTGACTATAAATAGAAACTATTTTCCTGTTAGAACATAAATACTTCCTTCCTTAATACCACCGTCTCCGTTGCCGCAATTAGTGGCATATTCAACATGATAAAAATAGGTTCCATCAGACAAGTCGCTTGCATCAAATTCCTTGGGAGTACCATTGGTATTGAACACTTCAGCGCCCCATCGATTGTATACTACCAGCTTGTACTCATCCAAAACTTGCAATAAATCTAGAGCAGGATTAGATCGCAAAAATGGCTTCCAATTTGGATTCAAGGCATCTCCATTAGGAGTAAAAATATTGGGGAAAACAATGGTAGATAAATCAACAATGGCTAACTCACCTTCCACTATTTCAACAACTGCTTCATCTGTACATCCGTCGGCATTGGTGACCTCTAGGGTGTATACTCCCGGCAAATTTATAATTGGCGAAATTGAATTGGCACCTTCCATAATTCCCAAACCCAAAACGGATGACCAATCAAAAGTGAATGGGGCATTGCCTTGAACATCTACATTGAGAATCGAAAGTTCAGCATTCAAACATGAAAGGGTATCTTGCAAAGGAATAAACAATGAAACTAAAGAGTTCGGCACCGTTACACTCTGAGTGATTGTGCAACCATTTTGTTGTACAACGGCAATTTCATAATTGCCATCGCCTAGATTTAAAAAAGCCTCAGACGTTTGTCCATTCCCATTGATTTCATAGGTATATGGGGCACTTCCACCTTGAATATTTTCAATCGTTATGCTTCCATTATCGCCATTGCAAGCTGTGGTTGTAGAAATTTCAAAAGTGAGTAAGTTTACTACGTCAAACGTAATACTACCTTCTCCTAGATTTCCACATGCATCTTCTACAAGTCCCGTCGCATCCGTAATTGTAAGCGTATAAGTCCCTTCGATTTGCAGAGATTCGCTCAAGTCAATTACTATTTGGTCATCTTGAATATTCCCACCAAAAGTGATTGCTCCGGTCACATCCAAAGGCAATCCATTAGGATCAGTAATCGCAAAATCCAATGTTTGAACCGAGGAAGAAACTATCGGCTCTGAAAAAATAAGTGTCAAACTACTGTTGCTGCACGACACCTCAACACTCAAAGGTGCAGGAGGAACATTATCATAAAGCGAAGCAGTAGATTCACCAAAATCGATAGTATATCCATCTAGACTATTGGTCCAATTCATTACCACGAGTGCATATGTCGTGCCTGCTGTTACATTGAGATCAGCGTTAAATGGAGGACCATTCAAATCGCCAGGCCCACCTGTATTTGCGGTGCCGCCCTGAGCTGAGCTGATGCCCGTTGGTCCATTGTTTCCTGAAAATGTTCCCCAAGAATTACAACTGACTTCCAAAGATGTGGACCCGATTCCAGCGCATCCGCCAGTAGTGATATCAAACAAACCCCAATCGTAGTCATCTGAGAGGGTATTGGGAGTAAGTGTGAAGGCAAGTGTCCCATCCTCTTGAACAGTAAACGTATACCACACGCTACTTTGTTCAAGAAAACCATTGCAATTCCCTGTGAATTCAACGATGTTGCCCGTGTTGAAACTCGCTTGATCTTCTGAATAAACATCATTGCAGAGCACAATCGCGCCATCGCAGTCGCTGATGGATGATTGGGAATAAGAATGAATAGTAAGAAGTAATATTCCGAAGGTCAATATCTTATTCATGGGTCTAAGTTTAGCATCCCAATACTATGAAAAATCCTTCAAACTTGTTATTTCTTAGTGTAGTATGTCTTGAAATAGCCGCATTCGTTCAGAACTTGATCAAGAATTCGGTCTTTTCGTATTGTTTGAGTTTAGGGAAGTACTCCCCTCGCTCGAATGTATAAAGAAAGATTAAAATCTGATAGCAGCTGATTTGTTGACGATGGTTTTAATTATCTCATCAAGGCGCGCTGTTTCTTTTCTCATTAGTTCAAAATAATCTGCCTGTTCTTGTGACAATTCAGTAATGTCCATTAATTCTATGAGAGAAAGTATATTCACAACAGGGTGACGCAAAATATGGCTTTGAAGAAATGCTATATCACGGAGCTGAGTGTTTTGTTTTTCAAGAAGTATACTATTTTCTTGCTGAACGGTAATGTCCTGTATTGTGCCATCGATTGCCACGATTTGAACATTTTGAAAATCGGGAATTCCACAAACCCGCACCCATTTTTCTTGTCCTTGTTTATTAATGATCTTGCTGATAATGTTAAACTCACTGCCATTCATCATGCAGTTTTGAAATGCATTGATAATTGCAGGACGATAACTTTCGTGATAATAATCAACCAGATTTGCCACATTAAAGTCCCAGAAATTATCCTCTTTTGGCAAGCCGTGAATAGCGCTAGTTTCATCACTCCAAGTCAGAGTATTGCTCAAAACATCGAACTTCCAGCTGCCTATTTTCGCGATTTTTTCGGCAGTTTGAAGAAGTGCCATCTTCACCTTTAGTTTTTCGTGGCTTATCTTTACTTCTGTTGAAAGCTTGTCATTTTGCTGCTCTAAAAGTTCTCTGGTTGATACATCGTAACCTATTCCAATGATAAAAGGCTCTTCGTCAAGATAATTAGGTTCAAAAGTAAACTCCCATTGTGTCCAGAAAAAACCACCATAACCGTCGGACTTACGTAATACAGCATGCACAGGAGTTCCGGGATTTTCTATACTTTTTAGACTTGCTTGTGTACAAAGATCTCTATCCTCTGGAATTACTGACTCAATGCTCAGTCCGCCAATATAGCTAGTTGGCAAGTGTCCAAACTTTTTGAGATAGCAATTTGAAAGAAATTTGAACCTACCATCTATATCCAAAACAATTACGTGGAGGTGGTCTGAATGTGATAAATATCGGAAAGGTTCATTAGTGGAATCAAGCATAGCACGAATCTAAGAATTTCTTTATTAAACATCGTGATTCAATATAACATATCCGTGAAATTCAACCGAAGTAATAGAAATTCAAAAGGACCTTGAGTAAAGGTCCTTTTTTTTGTTGTAGCGGGGGGGGGGCTTGAACCCCCGACCTCATGATTATGAATCATGCGCTCTAACCAGCTGAGCTACCCCGCCATTTTTGTAAAGCGGGCGCAAATATAGTGTTTTTTCCTTTTTATAGAAGCCATTACAAATTTTCAATGAAGTTTTTTGTACCGAAGACCTTAAGCTACTGATAAGCAGTCGTAAAATGTATCCAATTGAATTAGTATTTTCGAAAAGAAAACACTATTCTTGCAGAACAGACCTGACTCAACAATATTGATTATGGAAAAAAATAGGTTGGAGCTTGAATATTTGCTCCGCACATCAGATCATATACTATACAACTGTATTTCCACACCAGATGGCATGGAAGAATGGTTTGCCGATAAAATCAATATTCGTGGTGAAGTTTACACTTTCATTTGGGAAGGAGAAGAAAGAAAGGCAGAATTAGTTTCTACTAAAAAAAATCAATCCGTTAAATTCCATTGGCTTGATGAAGGAAAAGAAAAAACCTTCTTCGAAATGCGCATTAAGATTGACGAAATGACAGGAGAAGTTGCTTTATTGGTTACCGATTTCTGTGAAGAAGGAGAAGATGATGATGCTCGTATGTTATGGGATAGTGCTGTAGAAAATCTCAAACGAGTAATTGGCGCATAATCACCACTTTGTATAAAGCTCGGAAGTCAATAGTTTATAAGCTTCCGAAAATTCACCTGGTTTTTTTTCTATTAGTATTGATTCCATTTCGGGTTCTACGGGGTTTTCTTTTGAAAATTCTACCATAACTCTGCTAGAATCTTTGTGAGCAAGGGTAAACACGTGGCAAATTCGGATTGGATATATGCCTTGTGATTCTGCTGCAAATGTCCATCGTGATAATTGATCTTTAGGGAATATCAGTGCAATTTTGCCATCTGGATTTAGTAGTCGCTTTGTTTTTTCCATAAACGCCTCTGCCGGCAGTGAATCATCGTGTCGTGCTGCGTTTCTGCTGGGATTTGAGGCCCTCAAACTTTGTGAGAAATAGGGAGGATTACTAATAATTACGTCGAATTTTTCTTTGGAATTGATTTTCAAAAAATCCCCTTCATGCATTTTCAAACGATTGTTCCACGGAGCATTCTGAAAATTATCTCTTGCATCCTCGGCACTGCCTTCATCTATTTCAATTGCTTCAATTAATGCTTCATGATTTCGTTGAGCGCAGATAAGTGAAATCACTCCGGTGCCAGCACCTACATCCAAAATATGCTTTGCTCCTTCTACCCTAACCCACGCTGCAAGTAAAACACCATCAGTACCAACACGCATAGCACTCCGAGATTGATAAACATCAAATTGCTTAAATCTGAAAGGCTTTTCCGTGCGCTCTGTCATACAATTTACTTCTGTGTTTCTCTCCAGGTTTTGTAATTTGAGTCTTGAACTTCCCTATCAGCCGGCACTTCTCGAAGCGGCTCACATGGACGCAATGTAGCAAAACAATCCGAAGGTAACTTTTGATATAATCTTGTTCCTTCTTTTTTCCATTCCAGCATTTGATCCGAAACTTGTTTTACGACTTTCGCCGGACTCCCAACAACAACACTCCTATCTGGAATGATTGTATCTGCAGCTACAAAAGCCAGAGAGCCAATTACACACTCTGCTCCTATCACAACCCTATCCATTAGCACAGCATTCATTCCCACGAGAGTATCTCTCCCCACTCTAGCACCATGTACAATTGCGCCATGACCAATGTGGGCATTTTCTTCTAAAACTACGGTTACTCCAGGAAACATATGAATGGTGCAATTCTCTTGGACGTTGCAACCATCACTTATAATGATTTGTCCCCAGTCTCCGCGAATTGCGGCGCCAGGCCCGATGTAAACATCTTTTCCGATAATTACATTTCCAGTTACAGTGGCATTCGGATGCACAAATGCGCTTTCGTGTACCACAGGAACATAGCCATTAAATTCAAAAATGTTTGCCATAACGAAGTGAATTAAACACGTTCCAAAACAACTGCAAAGCCTTGTCCTACGCCAATACACATGGTGCAAAGCGCATATTTCTTATTTGATTTTACCAATTCTATCGATGCCGTTTGAATCAGTCTAGCTCCGCTCATTCCAAGCGGATGACCAAGAGCAATAGCACCGCCATTGATGTTTATGCGTGGATCATTATCCTGAAGTCCTAGATTTCGAGTGCAAGCAAGAACTTGTGCAGCAAATGCCTCATTAAGTTCAAGCACATCCATATGATCTAATGAAAGTCCTGCTCTAGATAAAGCGAGTTTAGACGCTTCAACAGGACCTATTCCCATAATTCGTGGTTCGCACCCCGTTACAGCAGACGCCACAATTCTTGTCATAGGAGTTAGACCAGTCTTTACAACACCATTTTCACTGCAAATAAGCAATGCAGCAGCACCATCGTTCAAACCTGAAGCATTTCCAGCGGTAACAGTCCCGTCCTTTCTGAATGCCGCTTTCAAAGAGCCTAAGCCTTCTAGTGTAGTCTTTGGTTTTGAAAATTCATCTTGATTAAATAGTATCGCATCCCCTTTTCGTTGAGGTATTGACACGTGTATTATTTCTTCTGCATGTCTTCCCGATTGGGCAGCTGTAGCAGCTTTCAATTGAGAATTCAATGCAAACAAATCTTGGTCCTCGCGGCTAATCTTGTACATTTCAGCCAAGTTCTCTGCGGTTTCTCCCATGGCTTCAACACCATACATCTCTTTCATTTTTGGATGAACAAAACGCCATCCAAAGGATGAATCAAACATTTGCGCATCGCGTCCAAAAGGTGTTGATGTTTTACTAATCACCCAAGGACCTCGAGTCATATTTTCCACACCACCTGCAATAAATACATCACCTTCACCGCAATGCGCGGCGCGAGCAGCCTGAGCAACAGCGCTCATTCCTGAGGCGCACAATCTATTTGTAGTTTCTCCAGGAACAGTAATTGGAAGTCCTGCCAATAGCAAAGCCATACGTGCAACATTTCTATTGTCCTCGCCGGCTTGATTAGCACAACCCATTATCACATCTGAAACAAGAGATGGATCTAGAGTTTTGAATTTATCCACCAAACCCTTAATTGCGGCAGCGGCCAAATCATCCGTTCGAACAGGAGCTAAACTTCCACCAAAACTTCCAATGGCAGTTCTAACACCGCCCATTACAAATGCGTTCATGCTTGTTGCTTTTGAGGCAAAGATGAAAAAGATCTACTAATCAACAATAATATTTAGACAAGCCTCAGCCAAATTCACTTAAATCCATAGAATCTCGTGGCATTATTGTTTTCTTTGTTGAAATGAACGCCACACTCTTAACCATTGGACATGCCCAATCTGATGGCAATGTTGAATTTATGTTTCTTGCGGCAGCCGCGTTGGTTTTGCTAAACCCAATTCTGTGTTATGTTGCCAAAGTCAGAGCAAGTATTTTCTTAAAAATAATAGGAGCGCTAATCACACTACCCCAACTTGTTTTTCTATATGCTGCCTTGCGATTTAGCGCTGGAACAGCAGTTCTCATCATCGTATTCCTGCTGCTCATCCAGTATTACTTTCTTTTTTCTAAAAACAGAAAAATAAAAAACGATGAAGTCCTGGATAACTAAACTACTCGTTTTGGTTTGCCTTATCTCATTTGTTCCTAGTTGCAATTTACTTCAGGGAGAAAAAGAAAAGTCGCCGAACGTTGAGGAATCCAAAACGGATGATTTTGTAACATTCGTGAAATCCGCTGAAGATTTCAAAGCTCTTTCTGGTGATCCTCTTTCTGATAAGTTTAGTGGGGTGCTTTCCGTAAAGGTGATTTGGGATATTCAAAATAATGCTATCTATTATACCAATTCAGAAAAGTATGAATACCATTATACTTTCTGTAAAGCAAAACTTGATTTCTGGGGCGAGCTAGCTGTTTTTAACACATTAAATTACAACACCAATCCGCTTCAAAAATATTGTCTAGCCAATATCAACTTCTATCCTGATCTTTCCTCCTATTGTATCGAATTCACCAGTAGCACCTACTACAGTGATGATCAAATTGTGCAGTTTACAGAGAGAATTCAGAACTCCTTTTTTACTCCAAATGCGCTTAAACTCATTATCAGTTCAGACTATTTAACAGACTTATTGAACAATGGGGACATTCAATTTCCTTATATTTTCCCTGATGAAATTTTCAAAAGTCAAAAGTATCAGATGCTCAATGCTGGCAAGACATTAGGAAGATTGGTTTTTCTAGATTCATTGGATAAACAATATACCAAAGTATCGCCTTTCGATATTATTGTAATACATGGTTCGCCTATTTACATTCCTCCTTGTGCGGCTATCATTACAGACCAACATCAATCGCCGCTATCTCATATAAATGTATTGAGCAAGCACAGAATGATACCATCATTTGTGGATACCGAAATCTGGAAAAATGATTCTTTATTGGCATTAAATGGCAAACATGTTCGTTTGACTGTATCCGCTGAAAGCCATAGTATTGAGGCCATTTATATGGATGAATGGAACAGTTACATTCAGAATCAGCCAGCA
>JBIIBU010000186.1:0-4290 GCA_044239235.1 Flavobacteriales bacterium | reverse complement strand
TCATCGTTGTAGTTAACATAACCTGTTGCAGCTTCACCACCGCCAAGAGCGAGGAATTCGCCTGAAGGATAGTTTTCATGGTAGGCCATGTTTCCGTTGTGATAGCGGCCGGCCACCATCATATCTTCATTCCATCCTTGATCATACCCCCAAAGATTTACAGCCTGAATTCCGCGATTCAAATTTTGATGAGAGGCCATGAAATCACTTGAATATAAAATTCCACCGTCATTTCCGATCCACACTTCTTCTGTGGTTTCACTTGTTTTGTAAATGCGAATCTCTTGTTGATCGACATGGAAATAGTCAATTCCGCCGATGTATCCGCCTACACCTTCGTAGGTTGCGCAACCGTCATTACTAATCCACAGATTCAATCCACCAATCAAAACTTTGTCGGCATCCAATTGTGAGCATGCCATAGTAGTGTTGTAATGTATCTGAGTGTAGTCACCATCGTCAGCACTAAAGTTCATTAAGTTTTGATGCTCTGCCGTGTAAGGTGTTCCAATCAATCCATGAGGAAAGGACCAAGTTTCACCTGCGTCGTTACTTACCCAAATACCAACCCAACCGTTTGTGGTAACAGTAGATCCAGCATTTTGATAACCCACTAGAAGCGCATAAATACGATTTGGATCTGCTTCAGATGTTGCGAGTCGTCCGCCGGAAATGTCAATGTCACCGAGTGAACTATCAAACCAACCATTGTCGATCATTTGAAATGTTTGTCCGTAGTCAGTGCTTTTGTAGAAACGAGCAAAGCCCACTGCTGTTTCTTGTTGCATCGTATACACTACCGAATAATCATTCGGTTTGAATGCAATAGTTTCACAATTGCGTGGTAGAATTTCTGTCCAGTTGTCACCGTTGTCTGTGCTTCTGAAAAAACCCACGTTGGTGGCTGCGTAGATGATAGAATTGTCTTCTGGATTGTAAGCGATTTCCCAGGCAGACACATCTTGAGATACAAATGAATTTTGTCCAATAACTTCCCATGTTGTTCCGCCATCCGTTGATCTCCAAAGATCATTTGCCGCAGACATGATGACGAAGTTGTCGTCTGAAGGGCGAATGCGAACCGCGCTAACCCAACCGATTAGGTTGTCGTGCGTAACGTGTTGCCAGTTTTGCCCAGCATCAATTGTTTTGTAAAGTCCACCGCTTTCTGTCCCACAGAATAGGAGAGATGTGTTTGTAGCGCTTCTATCATGGCAATAAACGTTTGAATGACGGAAACCGGCCGTCATTGTGCCATCACTCACCACGTGGTGTTGTGGGCCTTCGTAATGCCAAATATCACTGCCTCGGTTCTCTGATTCTTGGATTTCTAGAATTTCTCGTTGTTGCTCTGCGCGAACTGCTGGGTCGAGATGATTAAGTTGACCGTTTGAATCGATTTGATTTTTAGCGGTACTAACCCAGCGTTTGAAATATTGTGTATGGATGTTTTTTACAAATTCGTTGGTCAAGTAATAATCTTGATACAAATTAATTACTTCGTCGAAATTTGGATTTTCCCCATACATTTTTTGAGCCCATTCTGGCAGACCGGGATCATTTGCTCTCACTTTAGCCAAATGGCTTTGAGAGAAAAGAGAAATAGTAAGGAGCAATAATAATGACGAGAATAAAAATTTCATCTTACAGGTTTTCTCCAAAAGTAAGAGAAAGTGCTGTTTCGATTAAATCAAATGAACATTACTATTCCATTCCCAAATGTTAATTTGAGAGAGGGTCAACGAATACGTGAGTAAGATTATTTCTTTTTCAAAAGCATTGCTTTCAAGAACTCATTTTCTTTTTTGAGATTCTCGATTTGAGCATTCTTTTCAGCAATCAAATCATCCATCAAAACTTGCACTGATTGTGCTGTCTTTTTGTTGATTTCATTCTGAAGTCCGCCATCTGGAGTAAGCATATCAATTGGAGATACTTCCAAAATATCTGCAATTTTTAGCATGCGCTCAATAGAAAGCTTAGCTAATCCAAGCTCGATACGTGAGTAAGCGTTTTGAGAGATTCCAATTTTTGACGCAATTGCTTCTTGTGACATGTTGCGTGAAGCGCGAAGAGATCTAATACGAAGATGCAGACCCTTGGAGGTCAAAGTTGGAGCATTCATTTTTGTTTACTAATCTAAAGTTCGTGGCTGTTTGAGAGAATGCTAATATAGGCTAGAAAATACAAAGAGCGCATCAAATACTCTTATTGTGAGTACGATGCGCTCTTTTAAGTCCACGGAACCCGAAAGTGGGCCTTTGAATATTATTTTACTGTTTCATACTGCTCAATTGGAGGGCAAGTACAAACCAAATTTCTATCTCCATAAGCGTTGTCAACACGACCAACACTTGTCCAGAATTTTCCTTCACGAAGACCAGCAACAGGATATGCTGCTTTCTCACGCGTATAAGAGTGGTTCCATTCGTTTGAAGTAAGTTCTAAAGCGGTATGAGGAGCCATTTTCAAAACGTTGTCTTGTTTGTCTGCAATTGCTCCTTCTACTTCTGCAATTTCTTTACGAATAGAAATCATCGCATCACAAAAGCGATCTAATTCTGATTTAGGCTCACTTTCTGTTGGCTCAATCATCAATGTACCCGCCACAGGAAACGATACAGTTGGTGCGTGGAAACCATAGTCCATCAAGCGTTTTGCAATGTCTTCTACTTCTACACCGAACGACTTGAATGAACGGCAATCAAGAATCATCTCGTGTGCTACTGTATCATTTGTTCCAGTGTACAAAACATCGTAGTGACCTTCCAAACGTGCCTTCATGTAGTTGGCATTCAAAATTGCATAACGAGTAGCGTCTGTAACGCCTTGTGCTCCTAGCATTTTGATGTAACCATAAGAGATCATTAGGATTAGCGCACTTCCAAATGGTGCGCTACTCACTGCAGAAATAGCTTGGTCGCCACCTGTTTTAATTATTGGATTGCTTGGTAAGAATGGAACAAGGTGCGCTGCCACACCGATTGGACCCATGCCAGGACCACCACCACCGTGAGGAATAGCAAAGGTTTTGTGCAAGTTCAAGTGACAAACGTCTGCGCCAATATTGCCCGGGTTAGTCAAGCCAACCTGTGCATTCATATTCGCACCGTCCATATATACTTGACCACCATTATCGTGAACAATACTTGTGATCTCGCGAATAGCCTCTTCGAATACTCCATGTGTTGATGGGTAAGTAACCATCAAAGCTGCAAGATTCGCTTTGTGTTGTTCTGCCTTCATTCGCAAATCATCAACGTCAACGTTACCGTTTTCATCGCATTTCACAACAACTACTTCCAGACCCGTCATTACAGCAGATGCAGGATTTGTTCCGTGAGCAGATGATGGAATCAAGCAGATATTACGGTGACCTTCGCCACGGCTTTCATGGTAAGCCATGATTACCAATAGACCAGTCAACTCGCCTTGTGCGCCAGAGTTTGGCTGCAATGAAACACCAGCAAAACCAGTGCATTCACAAAGATCTTTAGCAAGTTCTACAACCATTTCGTTGTAACCAGCGGCTTGATCTACTGGAGCAAACGGGTGAATGTTTGCAAACTCAGGCCATGTCAATGGAATCATTTCTGATGTCGCATTTAGCTTCATTGTGCATGAACCTAAAGCAATCATCGCATGTGTTAATGACAAATCTTTGTTCTCTAATTTTTTCAAATAACGAAGCATTTCTGTTTCGCTATGATGTGTATTAAAATTAGGATGCGTCATGAAAGTTGAAGTGCGAGCAAAATTTCCAATAGCATTGGAAGCCTTGCCAGAAGAGCCATTCGAACCGCTGATAAGTGAAATAACTTCCGCAACATCAGCGTCGGTTGTTACTTCGCTAACTGCAATACCGATGTTTCCGTTATCGAAATAGCGGAAGTTCACACCCGCTGCTTCTGCACGCTGACGAACAGCAGTTGCATCGGCTTCTACACGCAAGGTGTCGAAGTAATTTGTATTAAGAACTTTTATTCCTTTTGCTTCTAGACCTGCAGCAAGTGATGTTGCACGCTCGTGAATACGAGTTGCAATCAACTTTACTCCATGAGGTCCATGATACACCGCATACATAGAAGCCATTACAGCTAGCAATGCTTGAGCAGTGCAAATATTTGAAGTTGCTTTTTCACGGCGAATGTGTTGTTCGCGTGTTTGGAGCGACATACGATATGCATTGTTGCCGTGGCGATCTTTTGATACGCCGATGATACGGCCTGGCATATTGCGTTTGAAATCATCTTTAGCGCAGAAGAATGCAGCGTGAGGTCCGCCGTATCC
>JBIIBU010000185.1:0-4293 GCA_044239235.1 Flavobacteriales bacterium | reverse complement strand
AAACAAATGAACATCGAACCCCAACTCCACAGGTAACTTCCAATATTTCAAAGCAACAACCGCTACAAAAACTACAGCTGAAACCAGGTAAATCAACATTTTTGCTTTCCTATCATTCTTCGCTAGGCTTGGAGCTAATACATTCTTAGTACTCATTTCTTTTCTTTTACTAATAATTTCAAATCTTCAAACAACTTATCGACGTCTTTTGTTGACGTCCCATCATACAATCCTCGGATATGCATTTCTCTATCAATTAATGCGATTTTATCGGTATGAAAAAAACCTCCATCTGCACTATCTGATGGAAAGGCTGTAAGCATATAACCATTCTCAGCTTGCCAATAAATCTCTTCTGCACTTCCCGTTACAAAATTCCAATTCGAAAAGTCCGCACCCAAATCTGTCCCATATTTTTTCAAAGTATCGGGCAAATCATGAAGAGGATCCACGGTATGAGACAAAAACATGACATCTCCTTGAAGAGATTCCTTTTTTGTCAAGGCTTGCAGTCTAGACATTTGACTACTAAGCATCGGGCAAATGCTTGGGCAAGTTGTAAAGAAGAAATCGGCTACGAAAACTTTTCCTTGATAATCTCGATGAGAAACTTCCTTCCCATCTTGATTTATAAATGAAAATTTAGGAATCGTATAATAAACAGTGTCTGGAATAATTTCGCCATCTCCTTTCTTCACGAACTCCACATCATGCTCTCCAATATACGGCAACTTCTTCAATTCACTATTTGCAGCCCCCGGCTTATCACCAATTGGAGCATTGCAAGCTATCGTAAGAGAACTAGCAGTAAGCATAAAAACCCAAATCCTATTCAGATTTTTCATTCTTCTTCCTTTCGTTATATCTAGACAAATCTATCTCTTTCTTCAGTAAAGCAATGTCCTCTGCAGCATTCTTCATATGAAACTCCGTATTCCCATAAAGAGCTCTAATATGCCCTTTATCATCAACCAACCTAAAAATGGCTTCATTCTTTAGGTCTTCTACGAAAAATCCATTTCTGAGAAAACTATCCATGGCCATTTTATCTCCTCGCAAAAACTGCCATTTCCCCGGAAAGGAGTTATATCTGGTATTTTGATTCACATAAGGCACCGTTAACGCCGGAATATCATATTCTGAATTTGTACTAAAGCATATAATGTATACATCCGGCTCATCGCGATATTTCCAATTGATATTCAGCAGACGCTCTGTGATCTGCGGTAAATGTGGATCATTCATAGAAAAAAACGAGGCGATCCAGACTTTTCCCTTCAATGAATCAGATGAGAATACTTTCCCATCCTGATTTTCGAAAACAAAATCTGGTAGTGTATAATCAGAATAGGCCTGAGGCTCGTTGGACTCTGGACCATAATACTGCATTGTATTGAAGTGATGTTCGCTGCCTAAGGCAAAGAACAAAACCCAAGCAAGTGGAAATAAAAAAAGTATACCGAGAACTCCGATATACTTTTTCCATTTATTGTTTTTTGACATTTTTTCTATCAACCAAATGTGTTGAAAGCATCATGATGTCCAAGTCCTTCTGTGAGGGCAATGAATATCAAATACAAGATGAACAAAGCATAAGGAAGAAGAACTACATATTTCAAGTTTCTTCTTTCATCACCTAGGTGCATAAAAGACAATACGATATAAGCTGCTTTGAAAATGGTTAAACCTAGGAATAACAACTTAATTACTTCCCAAGTAGAAGTGCCATTTCTTTTGAATGCAACACCCATGAAAACCTCAATAATGGTAATCACAGTGAGCAATACCGTTACAGCGTATATTTTTTTACGAAGCTTCTTGCCTTCCTCTTCAGAGTGACGAGCGTTTACTGAATAGCTATCGTTTACTATTAAATCGTCTCTTTCCATGACTCAATTTTTTTTATCTGTTAAAGATGGTAGATTAAACAAGGTAGAAGAATGTGAATACGAATACCCATACTAAATCGACAAAGTGCCAATAAAGACCAATCTTCTCAATCATCTCGTAGTGACCTCTGCGCTCAAACACGCCTTTAATAGCCATCAACCAAATAATGATATTAATAACCACTCCTGAGAATACGTGGAATCCGTGGAATCCAGTAACAAAGAAGAAGAAATCAGCATACTGTTGTTGTATTGCGTATTCATTTTTGCTCAAGTTAGCGCCGAAAACTTCAGTGTTGGCAGCTTTATTTGCCCAAAGCTTTTTAGCTTCTTCGCCAGTTACTGTGAGTTTGCGCAAATCTTTTTCTCCTTCGCGAACCAGAGTGTATTTGTTCAAAATCAATGTCTCTGGAACCATAGTAGAAGCATCTACATGAGCTTCTGCTCCATGAGCATCGCCGTGCCCAGCAGCATGAGCATCGCCATGAGCACCGTGTGCATCAGCAGCTACTGCATGTCCGCCTTCTAGAGCATGTTCATAAGCATGACCAAACTCAGACTCCATATGAACCCATGTTCCTGCTGGCAATGTCATATCCACCATCTCACCGTCTGTAGCTTGTGCTTTAACAGTGATTGGATTTGAAATCTCAAAAGCACCGCCAGAACCGTGAATAAAGTGAGACCACTCCCAAGCTTGTGAGCCCAAAAAGAAGAAGCCACCAATAATGGTAAGCCCCAACCATTTTACAACACCCTTCTTGTCCATACGGTGACCAGCCTCAACAGCTAATACCATTGTAACAGAAGAAATGATAAGAATGAACGTCATCAAGGCAACGTACATCAATGGGTAGCTTCCGTGTAAACCAGGCAGAGCCTCGAATACTTGTTCCCCTACTGGCCATTGCTCAGTAGCAGAATGACGGAAAAAGCCGTACGCTGTTAGAAGACCTCCGAATGTCAATGCATCTGATACTAGGAAGTACCACATCATCATTTTTCCGTAGGAAATACTAAAGGGAGACTGTCCACCACCCCAAAGTTCTTCTTTGCTAATTGGATTTGCGTGTCCTGACATAATGGTTCTCGAAATTTGAGCGCAAGTTTAGTTTAGAAAAACTAAATGGTAAAGCTTATTAATAAAAAATATCCACTCTAAACAAGAGAATTTCTCTCCCATCAATCGTTTGTGCTGTAAATCAGCACTTCACAATCAATAAATATAAAACGTAAATGCAAAAAGATACAACCAAAGAATTCCCATGAAGTGCCAATACATACCGTTGGCATGTAAACTGATCCAATTCCCTTGGTCTATCCTTCCTTTTTTAAGCCTTATAAGATTAACTACCATGTAAATAAGTCCAAAAAACAAATGGAATATGTGAATGTAAATAAGCACAGCAAGCAAAGCTGCAGCCGCATTGAACTTCCCATTTATCTCTGCTCCTAGCGGTTTCAAGCGACCAGTATCAGAGGGGCTATAGTACTCATTATCAATTTTCTCTAGCTTTTCTCCACGAAAAGTGATGTAATAATCTTGGCCATAAACCCCAGAAAGACGATCTAGTGATTTCCAGCTTGTAACCGTTAGCCCCTTGTCGTTAGTTGATTGTGATGAACCCATACCCATCGCAGAAAGCTGTTTCCAGCCCATGTTTTGTGTGTAAGTAAAGACCAAGCCCAATAAAAGAGTAGCCAAAACCATTGTAAAACCGAGTGAGGAATTACCTTTTTTAACTGCCCTTACCCCAAAAATCATGGTTATGCTTGACAAGACAATCACCACATTAGAAATCCACAACCCGGTAGGCGGTACAATTTTCAACCAGGTCATTGAACCATTCATCACAATCATTGCACTTGTAATTCCAGCGAATAGCATTACCAATGCGAAAATGATCAACCACATCATCATTTTCTTCGTACGAACTTTCACCTCAGGATCCTTGTCCTTAAAGACATCCATGGTAGAATCTACTTCTTGACTCATACTATTAAATTTTATCGATTACATAAAACAACTGCACTATCGGTAAGTAAAAGAAGGAAGCGAACATTAATGTTCGCGCATCTTTAACTTCACATGTCTTAAAAAGTTTAAAGGCAAGCCATGCCATTGCCATTCCGCAAATTGTTGCTACAACTGCTGCCAAATTTCCAACAAGAGGTTGATCACCTGGTATCGCCCATGGCAATAGGCTTATCGGAATAAGAAACAATGAATAAATCAAAATCTGAAAGGCGCTGCGTTTCGTTCTACCATCATTAAAAGGCAAAAGTTTATAGCCACCGCGAGTATAATCTTCATGCGCTACCCAAGCGATTGCCCAAAAATGAGGAAACTGCCACATGAATTGCATTGCGAATAAAAGACCCGCCTCAAGACCAAATGAATTTG
>JBIIBU010000183.1:0-4323 GCA_044239235.1 Flavobacteriales bacterium | reverse complement strand
ACAGCTTGATCAAATTCGAACGTTATAGAAATACTACCGCTATTTGCCACTTGATCGTTGATTACTACATTAGAATAATTTGAAGAAACAACGGTTGGGTTATCTGTATCAATATCAAACAAGTTTGAAGTCGCTGGGAATACGTTATTTCCAGCCTCATTTACAGCGTAGTCCACTTTAACGATTACATCTTTGATCGTTTCGTCTGCATCATTAATTGAATAAGTGAATTCATAATGCGTTGCATCGACCCATAGACCAGAAGCAAGTGTTAAGGAAGCAGAAACATCTGGAGTAAATGCCAATGTTGGTGTTGTATTCACGTCCATTGGAATTGAGAATTCCGCTGTAATAACTAGGTCAGTTCCCACCGCAGCGTCAGTGATTAAATCTTCACTAGATGTCAGAGAAGCAACGTGAGGGTAGTCTGCCATAAAGGTTTCAGCTTTATCAAAAGCTAGTGGGCCTACAACAAGTCCTACTTCACGACCAGGTATATCATCTTGAGGAGGGTGAAGACCGCCATATATGCGAGACAGACTGCATTGGTCGGCAGCGTCAGCATATTTCGCCCATTGCATTGTTACATCTACAGAAGGACCAGGGCTTGCAGCTAGATAAGTATCTTGAGCAGCAAAGAACTCACCCATTCCACCGGGATAGTATTCACTTCCTGAAATACGAGTTAGTAATTCAGCAGCAGTTCTAGAATAGGTAGAGTGACCTGAATAGTAACCGGGGAAAGGAGGTGTAACGAATGTTCTTCTTTGGAAAGTCCACCAGTTTTCACCACGAATCCAACCTACACCATCTTGACCTGTAGCAGCTACTGGTCCGCGGAAAGTATACAATTTGATTTTACCAACGTGTTCATCATTTGCACCCGCAAGTGGGTCACCAGTTTCGATAACTTCAATATAGCCCGGGAAAAGCGGTATACCTGCTGGATCATAGTTAGGCAAGCTCATGTCGCTGCATTGACCGTGATCAATCATGTAACGAATCGCCATAATTGGACGAGTGTAATCGTAATATCCTTTAGTACCCCAACATGCAACAGCAGCATCATGTATACCACCACCAAGGGCAAGGTATGCGCGAACATCCCATTCAAGGTCAGCAAGAATTTCGCCTTGACCTTCCCAACGTTTTTCGAAAAGAGGGTGTTGAGCGATATTATTGATGTTTTTAAACCAGTGTCCAGGAGGTGTCTCCGAGTTTGGACCATCAGCCCAATACTCTGACAAGACACGAGAATAATCGGCACGAGGCACCATATTCACATCGTATGGTTGTCCAGTCACGGGATTGATATCATAACCTATCCCTGGATCACCGCCTTGAAGTGTATTATAAAAATCTTTGTATTCCTGGAACGTCTCCGGCAATGTAGAAACATCAATGTTACCAATTGAATTAGGAGAAATATCTTTCATAACACCATCAGCCACGTCGTGGAATGAGTGCCAAATTATTACGTTGATATACCCCCATCTAAAGAAGTCTTCATCCCATTGCGTTTCTACCATAGAAGTGGTATCAAGGAACGGTGGTGGGCCTGGATCCAAATACACATCCCAATCATTACCGTCACGTTGAAGAACTGTCTTCATGTCTGGAGTCAATGCGAATGGCGTAACTCTACCCCATTCTGCAGATAACGCAGGTGCACCATTGGCAATTGGAAAACCTGCTTGATCTAGCGTTGTGGTCAAAGACAAGGGCTGCCATCGATTGCCATCATATTGCAACGGATTACCCGGTTGCTGAGCAAACAGATTTCCGTTTACAGTTTGATAGTACAGATTCGCATAATTGTTTGCTTGATTCGCTCCATCTTGAAGACCATACTCTTGCATTTTCAATGCGATATAATTACCCAACTTGGCTGGATCTCCATCCGAATAGTCTGTGCTAGTATTAGAAACGTCATAACCCAAATCATTCATCAATCCATCAACATAGCCCTGCATAAATAATACCCATGTATTAGCGGTAGCATCAACTGGCGTAGGGGCGAAAGGTTGGTAGCGGTATGTCAAGAAGCGATACATCGCAAAACTAATAGCCTCCTCTTGAGCTGCTTGAACATCCTCCGGAATGGGCACGCCATCAAACTCGCATGAGTAATTCCCTAGTGTTTTACCGAGTAATACTGTTGTAGCATCATTATCATAAACTGCCCATGCATCATACATCGAAATAGCAGCATGATAAAGATTTCGAGCTTGAATGGTTGGTCGAGCAGCATCTTTTCGGATGCAACTCAACTGAACCTCACTCCAGCGCATTGCTACAGAGAGTTCCTGTGCAACAGACTCAACGCTTAGAAAGTTAAGGAATAGAGCGCAAACAACTCCAATTCTACCTATAAATCGCTTAGTAGGGCTTTTAATCATTTGGATAAAAAGTTAATTCGTTAGTTATATGACAAATATAACAAAATAGCCTAATTATAACAAATCTATCACGAAACCGCTAAACCCCTTGATATAACTACAGAAAACGGAGTGAAACCGACAAAATAAGAACGAGCATTCTAAATTCACAAAAACTCAATTAGCGATAATCCCTACCGGATAATAAGAACATTGCCGCTATATGTGTGGTAATCTACTTCGAGGCCTTTGACCTTCAAAATCCATTCATATTCTCCGTCTTCCACAAAATAATCACCGTTCAAATGTTCTCCAGTCCATGCTTGGGTGCTATCATTTGACTCAAAAATTAATTGGCCCCAACGATTGTAAATTTCCAAATTATAATACTCTGGTTTGTACGAGAATTGAGGAATAAAAACATCATTCATTCCGTCATCATTGGGTGTAAAAGTATTTGGAATATATACATAGAAATTATCACGAATTTCGATGACAGCCCGATACTCATCGGCACACCCAAAATCATCAAAAGCATTAAGAATTACTTGATAAAAACCAACCTCCTGTGGCAAAGTCACCGCCCAAATGTCTGCGGTGCTGGTCAATTCTGGTTGATTCGAAATTGACCATTCCACAACACTTGCATTTTCAGAAGTATTAGTCAAATTAATAAGAGTAGCGTCTGTCGTTGTTATCCAAATATCTGATTCAAATGATGCTAAGACCTGGGGCGGTGATAGAACAGTCACATCATAAATAGCAGTGCACGCCGAACTAAATACAATACTAACGTTGTATTCTCCACTGCAAACTCCTTCAAATAAAAGATTATTTCCAGACAAAGTTTGTCCCGCAAAACTGACATTCAAATTAGGATTTTCGGCATCCACCACCAATAATGTTCCATCACACGAACCAAAACAAGAAACTGGATTTGTGCTTAATGATACTTGAGGTGGATAATTAAATGTAATTTCAATTTGATCAGTTCCTTCACAACCATTCTCAATTACAGAAGCTGAAAGGGTATATTGTCCGGGCTCTTCAGCGCTTACTGTCGTGGTTGGATCGCTTATCGAACCGAAAGTCAAACCCGCCACAACCTCCCACTGAAAGTTGGTTCCTGTCAATTCAACATTGGTTAAATAGTTCATGTCGCACAAGACTTCATCAACTCCCAATTCCAAATTCGAAATAGTATTCTCAATTGTAAAATTAAATGCAGCAGTGCAGGAAGAGCTATCATTACTTAATGTCAAAACATAATTGCCATCATCAAGATTGTTTATGGTGGTCTCATCGCAGTCACCTGCATTATATGCTGTGCCATTAATGGTATATTCATAGCAGGCCGAACCCATTCCTGAAGGAACTACATTTACGCTCCCCCCTACTCCATTACACGCTGGAAAAGTGTTCAATACCGCATCCAAAGGACCATCTAGAGAAAATGTATATTCTAGTGATAGTTCATTACCACAAAAATCAGTGACGGGTTCATTGAAAGTCAGGGTTATAGCACCCGAATAATCAAAGCCAGTACCTAGATTCAAAGTGAACGTACTGACATTACTCGAAGACGTCGTTACTGCGATTGGATTGAAAGTTGACCCCGCAGAAACGAGAGATATATTTGATGGAATCAATAAATCCGAAGGTACATTTTCGGAGAGATTAAAAATGATATTCTGTTGATCACAAGTAGGATCGATAGAGGTTATGATCGGAGGCTCTTCGTCATATATACTCGCAGTGCTAGTGTCAAAATCAAGCGAATATCCATTGAGTGTAGAAGAATAATTCATAACAACAAGAGCATACACCTCGCCTGCTGCTACATTCAAATCACCATTAAATGGCGGACCAAAAGTATTACCAGGTCCATTCGAACTTCCAGAACCGCCATTGGCTGAAGAAATGCCCGTTGGTCCTTGCGTGCCGA
>JBIIBU010000182.1:0-4341 GCA_044239235.1 Flavobacteriales bacterium | reverse complement strand
AGAAGTTTCTTCTCCAGGAATGACTTCGTATTCGATATTTAGTACCGCTCTCTTGAAGTAAATCACTTCTGGAACCGCAGGATCATACAATGTGAGGTACAATTCCATTTGTGCAAAGTTATTATCCTCACGAGGTGTTATTCGAACAGAAAAACCTTTATCAGAAATCCCACCTTCAACAAGTTGAATTCCTGCACTTTCTTCCAACGCTAATTCATTCCTACCTTCTTTGTAAATTTTCAAACCTGCAAGCTCAAAGACAAACTCAACTTGATTTGTTCCATTGCCTAAAATCGTTTGTTCGAAATACACTTGTTCACCTCCCGCAACTGCATCCTTTGACATTGCCATTTGCTCCGAGAATTGAGGTTTAAACTTAACCGCCTTCTTCTTTTTCAAGTTGACACTGCGAATCAAATTATTACCCATATCAGACAATACAAGATTCCCGTTGAATGCGCACAAACTATGTGACACCCTCATAAAGTCTTCACTCACTTCATCAAAAATATTGGAATCACCCATTGGTGTAGAAAAAACAACTTTTGTTTTACCCTTATCTATTCGCACCACTTCATTTTTTCGAGACAATAAGATATAGATTCCTTTTTTCATTTCCACTAAATCAAATGCTGCTTCATCCCAATTTTCAGAAGAATAGAAAAGCTCAACTTTATCATTCTTTATTGTAAAAACACGACCTGCTGTGGTTAATACATATATTACTTTTTGACCTTTTGATACTTTACATACTCTTTCATTCAAAACAAGGTCTTCTTGAATTATTACTTCAGAAATTTTGGTTTTACTCTTAATTCCATATTCAATAAGACTAGCAGGAAAGGCATTCAAGACTAACATAGAAGTATCTCGAAAAGTAATATCAACATACTGTCTAGGAACTTCACGTTGTTCAGTAACTTCAATATCAAATACAACTTCAGAGGAAAAATCGGCTGCTTTTATTTTATTCGCTGAAGCATCAATAAAATAGAGTAATTCTGTTCGCACATCGAATTCCATTCCTGATATCAACCCAAATTGTGCAGAATTAAAGTTTCCTTTTTTATCACCCGGCTCTCCTCCAATAAGATCTTTTAATGTGCCACTCGCAGAATAACCAGAAATTCTATTTTGACTATTTTCAGCAATGTAGAAGGTTTTGTTTATTTCATTTGATGCCATAAAAGATGGAAAGGCGATAAGAGGCATTCCATATTCGTGCGGATCAATAGAGGGCTTCATTTGCCAATAACTGTAATCCTTAGTAATGTCTCTATTATAAAGCGTTTCTTTCAAATCAAATAATGCTTCCTCAACATTTCGGCTGTCATTAATAGTATAAATTGTTGGTTGTGTTGATGATTTTGTATATACAAAAATCTTCGGCAGACTTTCTCCTTTCACATCAGCGAAAGGCATCAAATCACCCGCTATTCCAAATGGATGCGCGATAGAATTATCTTGTACAAATGCCTTAAGATCAGAAAGAGCCGTGGGATGTTCGGAGCTACCACTTACTATTGAAACAAGCTGCATATGTTGTGCAGTTTTATTCAAATCTTCCAATTTATGACAACACATTTTACCGATGGGATCTTGCATATCCCAAAACAGCACTACCAAAACTTTATCTTTAAAAGTGGCAGGAGCGAGCTTGTACTCCACATTCACCCAATACGTATTTTCAGGAAACTGGGTATAATCTGTTTCTTCCTGGGCTTGCACCGGCAAATTGTTCAACACAAATAGAAGAGAGACAACTAGAACAAACGCTTTCATATTCGATAATTAATATAGCTGCTAAGATAAAGTAGAACGCACAAAAAAAGCCCTCTCGTCAATGACAAGGGGGCTTAATATTTCGAAGTGATCGAACAGAGTCTATTGACGAGTGACTTATTTCACTTTGTCAACTACTGCTTTGAAAGCTTCTGGATGATTCATTGCTAAATCAGCCAATACTTTACGGTTAAGTTCGATTCCGCTTTTGTGAAGTTTACCCATGAATGCTGAGTAAGACATATCATGTTGGCGAACACCAGCATTGATACGTTGAATCCACAAAGCACGGAAATCACGCTTTTTAAGTTTACGTCCGATGTAAGCGAAGCATAGTGCTTTCTCTACGGAGTTCTTTGCTACGGTATATACGTTCTTTCTAGAACCGAAATACCCTTTAGCCAATTTTAAGATTTTCTTTCTCCTGGCTCTGGAGGCGACTGCATTTTTTGCTCTTGGCATTTTGTTTTGTTTTTTGACTGAGGTGCCGGTGTCTTTTTCTTACCGATCTTTAATAACCTGTGGTCGGGTTAAACTTACCGTTGCTACTTGTGAATTACGCGGAGGCGAGCAACTGTGCCTTGATAGATTTAATGTCAGCAGAACTAACAAGAGCATCTTTTGTCAAAGCGCGTTTACGCTTAGTTGACTTTTTAGTCAAAATGTGTCTCTTGAAAGCACTCTTACGCTTAATCTTACCGCTACCTGTGATTTGAAATCGCTTCTTAGCACCGGATTTGGTTTTTGCTTTTGGCATGATTATTTGAATTTAAAACGTATTAACTTTTCTTTTTCGGGTTAATAACCACAAACATCTTCTTTCCTTCCAACTTCGGCATTTGTTCTGGCAATCCATATTCAGCCAATTCCTGAATGAACTTCAACAAAAGAATTTCACCTCTTTCTTTGAAGACAATCGAACGTCCCTTGAAAAACACATAAGAGCGAACTTTACTTCCTTCCTTGAGGAAGGTGACAGCGTGCTTCAATTTAAAATCAAAGTCATGCTCATCCGTGTTAGGTCCGAAACGTATCTCCTTAACGGTTACGTTCACCTGCTTTGCCTTCATCTCTTTCTGTTTCTTCTTTTGGTCATAAAGAAACTTCTTGTAATCGATGAGTCGACAAACCGGTGGAACGGCGTTTGACGAAATCTCTACGAGGTCTACATCTTGTTCTTGAGCAATGCGAAGAGCTTCTGCTCTCGTGAACACTCCTGATTCAATGTTGTCACCCACCAAACGTACTTCCGCGGCTGTGATCTTGTCATTGATTCGGTGTTCAGGTTCCATTACCCGACGACCTCTCATCTCTTTCTTAATAATGGGGCCTCCCTTTTTAAGTGTTTGTTTTTATTAAAAATAGATACTTTCTCAAGAAAGCATCTGTGCAATTTCTGTATTTACTTTCGTAACAAAATCAGCAATGCTCATAGAGCCAAGGTCACCTTCTCCCTTTTTACGGGCAGAAACAGCATCTTTACTCTCCTCATCCTCACCAACCACCAGCATATACGGCACTTTATCCAATTCTGCTTCTCGTATTTTCTTCCCTACTTTCTCATTGCGCTCGTCTACGAGGGCGCGAATATCGTAATTATTTAGCTCACTTGATACTTTCTTTGCATAATCATTGTATTTTTCACTCACTGGCAGTATTCTAACTTGCTCAGGAGTAAGCCATAACGGGAATTGTCCAGCACAGTGTTCTATCAAAATAGCTACAAAACGCTCCATCGAACCAAATGGCGCCCTGTGAATCATCACCGGACGGTGCTTTTGGTTGTCTGAACCTGTAAACTCAAGCTCAAAACGCTCTGGCAAATTGTAGTCAATCTGAACAGTTCCTAATTGCCATTTTCTTCCAATAGCATCGCGAACCATAAAGTCTAACTTAGGTCCATAAAAGGCTGCTTCACCAAGCTCTACAACGGTTTTCAACCCTTTCTCTTGAGCTACTTCTGCTATCGCCTTTTCCGCTTTCTCCCAGTTTTCATCACTTCCGATATACTTGGTCTTGTTATTAGGATCTCTCAAAGAAACCTGAGCCAAGAAGTCAGTAAAATCAAGTGTTTTGAAGATATATAATACCAAATCAATCACCTTCCCTACTTCTTCTTTCACCTGATCATTGGTACAGAAAATATGTGCGTCATCTTGAGTAAACCCGCGAACACGTGTCAAACCATGCAACTCACCTGTTTGCTCATAGCGATAAACTGTTCCAAATTCAGCCAAACGAAGCGGCAAATCACGATATGAACGTGGTTCTGCCTTGTAAATCTCGCAGTGGTGAGGACAGTTCATTGGTTTCAACATATACACTTCACCTTCTTGCGGTGTCATGATAGGTTGGAAACTATCTGCCCCATACTTCGCCCAGTGGCCGCTGGTTTCATACAATTCTTTACTTCCAATATGAGGAGTAATTACTTGAACATATCCTGCTTTCTTCTGCGCAACTTGAAGGAAATTCTGAAGTCGCATTCTCAAATCTGTTCCTTTTGGCAACCACAATGGAAGACCAGAACCTACTTTTTGAGAGAAATGGAACAAGCCT
>JBIIBU010000181.1:0-4354 GCA_044239235.1 Flavobacteriales bacterium | reverse complement strand
GTTTAGATATTTCTGATACAAATGAAAGGCTCAAAGTAAAGCCACATTTAATCTGTTACTCCAATAACCCATAAAAAAGTATCAACGGCACGTCGTCTAGACGAGTGGAAATAGCCTTAGAGTTGTTACCTTCGCGCGCAAATCTTTAAGATAACTATACATGGAAATTGCAGTTGTAGGAACGGGATATGTTGGTCTTGTTACTGGTACATGCTTCGCAGAAACCGGCAACAATGTAACCTGCGTTGATATCAATGCGGAGAAGATTGAAATGATGAAACAAGGCAATGTGCCTATTTACGAGCCGATGCTTGATGTGATTTTCGAAAGAAATCAACGTGAAGGTCGTCTTCATTTCACTACAGATTTGGCAGCAGCAGTTGATAAAGCTAAAATCATTTTCCTAGCCCTACCAACCCCTCCAGGTGAGGATGGAAGTGCCGATCTTTCTTACATTCTCAATGTGGCTAAGCAATTAGGACCATTGATGAAAGACTACAAAGTTATCGTTGATAAAAGCACCGTTCCTGTAGGGACTTGTGAGCTTGTAAAAGCTGCAGTTGCTACAAATGCGAAAGAACAATACGATGTGGTTTCTAACCCTGAATTCCTTCGTGAAGGTTTTGCAGTTGAAGATTTCTTGAAGCCAGACCGTGTTGTTGTTGGAACAACCAGCAGCAGAGCGCGTGAGATCATGGAAGAGCTATACAAGCCTTTCACACGCCAAGGCAATCCAATTCTTTTCATGGATGAAAGAAGCGCTGAGTTGACGAAGTATGCTGCGAATGCATTCTTGGCGACCAAAATTTCTTTCATGAATGAAATTGCTAATTTCTGCGAACACGTAGGTGCAGACGTGGATATGGTTCGCCTGGGTATCGGTTCAGACAGCCGTATCGGCAAGCGTTTCCTTTTCCCTGGCATCGGTTACGGCGGAAGCTGTTTCCCCAAAGATGTTCAGGCACTTGCCAAAAGTGGAATGGATGCCGGCTATGAATTCAAAATATTGAAAAGTGTAATGAAGGTGAATGAGCGTCAAAAAACTGCTCTACTTAGCCCGATTTTGGAGCACTTTGGTCAAGATTTAAAAGATAAAAAAATTGCCATCTGGGGTTTGGCATTCAAACCAGATACAGATGATATTCGCGAAGCTCCGGCTTTGTATATGATTGAGCATTTGTTGGCCGCTGGTGCAACAGTTTCTGCTTATGATCCAGAAGCAATGGAGAATGTGAAGAAACAAAAGAACTTCCCTATCGAATACGCCGCTGATCAATACTCTGCTCTACAAGACGCTGACGCATTGTTGATTTGCACAGAATGGAGTGCGTTCCGCAACCCTGATTTCGATAAGATAGAAGGCGCGCTTAAAACGAAGACCATTTTCGACGGCAGAAATCTATATGATCTTGATAAAATGAAAAAACTAGGTTTCTTCTACAAGAGTATTGGTCGCGAAACAATTGCTGATAACAAATAATACATGCAGAAAGTACTAATTACAGGTGCCGCAGGATTTCTAGGTTCACACCTATGTGATCGCTTTATAAAGGATGGCTACCATGTTATAGGCATGGATAACCTGATTACAGGGGACCTTAAAAACATTGAGCATTTATTCCCACATGAGAATTTTGAATTCCATCATCACGATGTTTCAAAATTCATCCATGTACCGGGAGAGCTAGATTATATCTTGCATTTCGCTTCTCCTGCAAGTCCGATTGACTATTTGAAAATTCCGATCCAAACCTTGAAAGTAGGTTCACTCGGAATACACAACTGTCTTGGTTTAGCAAAAGAGAAAAAAGCGCGATTGATTATCGCGAGCACAAGCGAAGTATATGGTGACCCAACAGTTCACCCACAGCGCGAATCGTATTGGGGCAATGTTAACCCTGTAGGTCCGCGCGGTGTGTATGATGAAGCAAAGCGCTTCCAAGAAGCTATCACAATGGCGTATCATACATTCCATGGAGTAGAAACGCGTATCGTTAGAATTTTCAATACATACGGACCAAGAATGCGACTAAATGATGGTCGTGTTCTTCCAGCATTCATTGGTCAAGCTTTGCGTGGCGAGGATTTGACCATCTTCGGTGATGGAAGTCAAACGCGTTCATTCTGTTATGTTGATGATTTAGTAGAAGGAATAGTTCGTCTTCTAATGAGCGATTATAGCAGTCCAGTAAACATTGGTAATCCAGATGAAATTACTATCAAAGATTTCGCGGAAGAAATTATCAAGTTGACGGGAACCAATCAAAAAGTGGTGTACAAAGATCTTCCTGTTGATGATCCAAAACAACGTCAACCTGATATCACACTAGCTCGTCAACTGCTCGGTTGGGAGCCTAAAGTGAATCGTGCAGATGGATTGAAAATCACTTATGATTACTTCAAATCATTATCAAAAGAGGAACTAACTAAAGTTGAGCACAAAGACTTTACTAGCTATATCAATAAATAATGTCAGAATCGACCCTACCCTATTTTGTCCATCCCTCTGCGATCGTTGATGAAGGTTGCACAATTGGGGCTGGAACGAAGATTTGGCACTTTTCTCATATTATGCCCAATTGCATAATTGGAGAAAAATGCAATATTGGTCAAAACGTGGTAGTGTCGCCTGATGTAGTGCTCGGCAATAATGTAAAAGTGCAAAACAACGTGAGCCTGTACACAGGAGTGATCTGCGCAGATGATGTGTTTTTAGGACCTTCATGCGTGTTCACCAATGTGATGAATCCGCGAAGCGCCGTTGTTAGAAGAGATCAATATCTATCCACTCATGTAGGAAAAGGTGCTAGCATTGGTGCGAATGCAACCATTGTTTGCGGCAATCCTATTGGAGAATATGCCTTTATTGGAGCTGGCACTGTTGTTACAAAAGAGGTTCCTCCATATGCACTTGTTGTTGGAAATCCCGCTCGTCAAATTGGATGGATGTCGAAATTTGGTCATCGTTTAAACTTTGATGAAAACGGCTTTGCGACTTGTCCGGAGAGCCAAGAAAAATATCAGAAAATCGACGGAAAAGTCATACCCATTGCTTAGAATTACGCCCTATGATTTATAATAAACTCACAAACAAAGAAACCAAACTTGCTGTTATCGGCCTTGGCTATGTTGGACTTCCAATTGCGTTGGAATTTGCAAAAAAAATCAAAGTTGTAGGCTTCGACATCAATGCAGCTCGTGTTGAGATGATGAAGAATAATCAAGATCCATCCAACGAGCTTGATGCTTCAGCCTTCGAAGGAGCAGATATTCAATTTTCGTGTGACATTGAGGATTTGAGAGACGTTACATTCTTTATTGTAGCCGTTCCAACTCCAATTAATAATATGAATCTTCCTGATCTAGGACCTGTACTCAGCGCATCACGCACTGTAGGTAAGGTTTTGAAAAAAGGAGATTACGTTGTTTATGAATCTACTGTTTATCCTGGTTGTACAGAAGACGATTGCGTTCCAATTCTAGAAGAATTGAGCGGATTGAAAATGGGTACTGATTTCAAAGTAGGTTATTCTCCAGAGCGTATTAATCCTGGTGATAAGAAAAATACCATTCGCACGATTACGAAAGTGGTTAGTGGATGCGATAAAGAATCAGCAGAAGAAATCAGCAATGTGTATAAGCTTGTAGTGGATGCAGGCACATTTATAGCGACAACAATCAAGGTTGCTGAAGCTTGCAAAATCATTGAGAACACACAGCGCGACGTGAACATCGCTGTGATCAATGAGCTATCCCTTATTCTTACTAAAATGGGTGTAAACACCTATGATGTATTGGAAGCGGCGAGCACTAAGTGGAACTTCTTGAACTTCTCTCCCGGACTTGTAGGCGGACACTGTATCGGCGTTGACCCATATTACCTCGTTTATAAAGCGAAGAAAGTTGGTTATTTTTCTAAAGTAATTAGTTCAGCTCGTTATGTGAATGACAGCATGGGCTTTTATGTAGGAAAGCAAACCGTGAAAAAAATACTAGAACTCGGTCGCAATGCACTTGAATCAAAAGTGCTGGTGATGGGTGCTACGTTCAAAGAAAACGTAAGTGATATTCGTAATTCTAAAGTTGTAGATATCATACGCGAATTGGAATCATTCAGCGTTGAAGTTGAAGTTGTAGATCCACATGCAAAATCACATGAGTTGCACGAAGAGTATGGATTTGAATTGGCAAAAGAACCAACTCCAGGTTCTTATGACGCTGTAATTCTAGCTGTTTCGCACAGAGAATACATGAATCTCGATGAAGCTTATATCAAGTCTTTAATGAAAGATGGCAAAGGTGTTTTTGTTGATTTGAAAGGATTGTATCGTAATAGTATTCAAGAACTTGAGTA
>JBIIBU010000163.1:0-4628 GCA_044239235.1 Flavobacteriales bacterium | reverse complement strand
AGCGGAACATAATTTCCATAATGAACTAAATCTCCATCTATCACATCAGGAGAAATCCACTTGTATTTTTTTCCATTTGCTGTAAATCCATCTTCTACATAATCGCCATTTCCAGCCCCTACTGACGTAAACTGAACACGATACAACGCCACAACCGCCTCATTCGAATAGCGATAAACACTATCAAAACCAAGTGAATCAACCATTGCGTATAACACCTGTGACGATGAATATCCAGTGCTGTCAACACCAGAAGTAACCGCGTTAAAAATATCATCACCAGCGAACGTCATTATCCTTCTTTGTTCATCCGTTACATCTTGTTGCAACGGTTGATTCTTGGAATCACTTTCAGAAAAAATATTCAAATACGTATTGTCTTTGAGATCGCCATAAGAAAGTGCTGTATGAATTAATGGGCGCGCATATCGCTTGTCTGAATATTGAAATTCAACAACAATCCGTCGATCTTTTGTGATGAATTGCTTGGGTGTAAAAGTGATTTCAGAAGAATTATAATCAATCACATAATCCTTGTCCTGTCCTCGCTGCAAGAGCTTTCCATCAATGTACACTGACTCCGTTCCAGCCAAAACAATGATAAAGGTTTCGCCATCTGCGCCTGTCAAACGATAAGGTCCTTGATTCCCTTCTACTCCTTGAATCACATTGCGTGCAAATCGTCCTTTTGAAACTGAAACAGAGGATTCAATTGTCCACTTCTTTCCAGAAATCTCTTTAGGAATTTCTGTCAAAAAATAAGCTCCTTGGGCACGCTTAAAGTAATTCATGAAATAGCCTTCAGGTTTTCGAAGGATAAAATCGCCTGCGATCAATTTGGTTTTATCGTCAAAAACTTGAATAAAAACCTGATCAAAATCTTGCAATTGCTGCGTATTTCCATTGGGTTGAATCGGAATATTATCATCCGAAACTGAAGCGAGAATGCTAAATCTTTCTGTTATTTTTCCACTCAATTGCAGGTTAAGCGATGAGTTCACGCTTAGATTTTGAGCATTTCCAAAAGCGATTCCTCGAGAAATATTTCCACTTTTTTGAATTCCAGAATCATTAAAAAGCGAATTAGAACGATCAGATGATCCAATTACGTATGTTTTTATACTCCCGCCGCCCTTTCGATTCATAATCGACAAATCCTTATTGGCGTAGCTCGAGGGTATAACAAAAGGGAAAACACGAAATTCCAGAATCAATGAATCCTGTATAATGGAATCTGGAAAAAGTAGATAAGTCCCTGTGCTATCCAATTTCCATTCGGTGATTGCATCACCATTGGGCAATGTGATTTGCATAGTCCCAGGTAACACACGAAGTGAATCAAGAAAAATAGAGTCGGATGGAAAAACTGTTTTCTTTCGGGTGTTCGAAATCTGAGCATCCAAAAGAAATGGGATGCATATCAGCGCTAGCAGCAAGCACAGGCGATGGGCAATATTTCGAATTTTGACAAACAACAGAGGCGGTTCGCTAAAGTAAAAACCTTTGAAAAATTGTATTTCGGGCTCTAAAATACCGCTCATCACAAGCAAAAACCTATTTTGGCATCTTCTGAGTAGTTTCGTAGCGCATGATATTCCGATTAATCAAAGAAAGTTTCTTGTTCGCCTGGGCAGCATTGGTCAACAATCGCCTGCGAACTACCCTATCCTTATTGGGGGTTACTATCGGAATATTTTCCATCATTTTCGTGCTGAGCGTTGTGGATTCCATGGAAGCCGATATGAAATCGAGCTTGGAAATGATTGGCTCCGATATTCTCTTCGTTCAAAAATGGCCAATGGGTCCTGAAGAAGGCGCGGAAGAATACGAATGGTGGAAATACATGAGCCGAAGACAACCGTCTTTAAAAGACATGGAGAAACTCGGCAAACGACTAGATAGCTATTCTGCGATGGCATACCAAGCTGGTTCGCAAAAAACAGCTGAGTACAGAAATAATTTCATCGATCCTGTATTCATTACTGCTACTTCATTTCAATACAATGAAGTTATTTCCTTAAAAATAGCAAAAGGCCGCTATTTCACCGAAAGTGAATGTACTGGTGGAAAGAACGTCGCTATTATCGGTCATGAAGTAAAAGAACAACTCTTTGGTTCTGAAGAACCTATTGGCAAGGATATTAAAGTAGGAGGTCTAAAGGTCACAGTCATTGCAGTTTTAGAGAAAGAAGGAGCTTCATTATTTGGAAATGGAATGGACCAAGCCGTTTTTCTCCCTGTAGAATTCGGTATTCGATTGATTGATGTGCGTGCTGAAGACACATCAATTATTATCAAAGCGCGAGAAGGAGTTTCCAATCAGCAATTGAAAGATGACGTTATTGCGACTTTCCGAGAAGTGCGTGGAATTGCCCCGAGAGAAGGAAATGACTTTTCGATTATTGAATCAAAAATGATTTCTGGAATGGTTGATAGCATTGTTGGAGTATTCAATCTTGCAGGCGTTGTTATTGGAATTTTTGCAATACTTGTTGGTGCATTTAGCATTGCGAACATTATGTTCGTTTCTGTGCGTGAGAGAACAAATATTATTGGTATTCAAAAATCTCTTGGAGCAAAAAACTACTTCATTCTATTCCAATTTCTTTTTGAGTCTGTAGCACTTTGTATCATTGGAGGTTCGATAGGATTACTCTTCGTGTGGATACTTGCAAGTATTATGACAGCAGCGATGGATTTTGAATTTATCTTGCCATTTAGCCGTGTGATCATGGGCTTGACAATATCTGTTGTGGTAGGTGTTGTATCGGGTATTATTCCCGCATGGCGCGCTTCTCGATTGAATCCTGTTGACGCGATTAGATCAAAATAAAGCACCTAATCTTACTAAGATTCTGTTAATTCTTCTAGAACTCAATTGCTATCCCCAACTGATATGTGAATCTGTCGGTTCTAGTTTCCTTAGTTTCAAATTGTATAGTGGCTTCTTCGGCATTAACCAAGATTGATTCTTGATCTACATATTCCGCCACTCCACCTTGGAGTTTTTCAAATCGAGCATCAATAAATAAAACTCGTGTCACCTTAACTCTCGCTCCTGCAGCCCATCCAATGGTCAGACCGAAATCATGTTGCTGATTGTTAGTCTCAATCACTTCCGAATATCCGCTACTGGAAATAGAAATATCTGTAAACGTGGTATATCTTTCAACGCCTGCCATGAGATCGCCATAAACTTGCACTGAACCTTTAAATGGTTTGAAACGAGTCACGATCTGATAGCGGTAATCATTACTTCTCACTCTCAAATTACCTTGTTCGTAAATATCGTCGCCAGCGGCATCTTGTCCCATTAATACACTTACTTCTTCATCTTTCGCCCCCATCTGGTTCCAAGAAAAGCCCAGTCCGAGTTCAAAAGGTGAATTGGATAATGGCCCCGTAAATGTGCCTGCTAAACCAGCAGGATAACCATCGTAGTTGGTCGCAAAGTCACCTATTGGTTGTGATACTTGAATACCGAATGCTAGAGATGGAGATCTTCGGCTAGATTGAGCGCTCAGTGCTACGGCAGCAAAGAAACCAATGAAAAAAAGAAAGTAATGTTTTCGCATAACCGTGAATTTATTCTAGACAACCAATCATTATGCCATTACAAAGGTATTATTTTCGCGCTATATTGCTTCGAATGGAAAACGCTAGACCTCACTCCTATATTCTTGTTACCGGCGCGTCAGGCCAATTAGGTTCTGAGCTGAAAGTAGTTTCCAAGCAATTCCCGAAGTTCAATTGGATTTTTGCTGATCGGTCAATTGTTGATGTCACCAATTTAGAAGAAGTTCAAGATTACGTTTTCAAGATAAACCCGACCTACATATTCAATTGCGCCGCGTACACCAATGTTGAAAAAGCCGAAGAAGATTCAATAGGGAACAACCTTGGAAATGTCTCAGCGCCTGAGTTTTTAGCAATTGCTGCTGAAAAAATCGGAGCAGTACTGTTTCACATTTCCACTGATTATGTTTTCGATGGAAAGGGAAATATTCCATATAAAGAAGGTGATAACACCAATCCACTAAGTGCGTATGGCATGTCCAAACTTCGTGGAGAAAAAGCAGTGCAGGCAAATTCAACTCGTTACTTCGTGTTACGCACCTCATGGCTTTATAGCACTTTTGGAAACAATTTCTACAAAACAATGATTCGTCTTGCCAAAGAACGAGGTGGATTGAAAGTAGTTAATGACCAATTCGCATCTCCAACGTATGCTCGACTTTTGGCTGAGGATATGACGAAAATGGCAGTGAAAATGGAACGAGGAGAAAATATCCCTTTTGGCATCTATCATTACACTCAAACAGGCACAGCATCTTGGTTCGACTTTGCATCGGCAATCGTAGAAAAGAAGAATCTCAATGTCCCAGTGGAACCTGTTGATAGTAATGCTTTCCCGATGAAAGCCACAAGACCTGCATTTTCAAAATTAGACACAACACTTTTTTCAAAAAATACTAGAATCGAACTTCGAACTTGGCAAGAAGGTCTCGAATATTGCATTAATAATGACACTTTATGAGTACTAGCATTTCTCAAGAAATAATGGACAAAGTTGCTCCTTGGTTGACCGACCAAGTGGATTTAGATACACGCAAAGAAGTTCAACGACT
>JBIIBU010000037.1:0-12241 GCA_044239235.1 Flavobacteriales bacterium | reverse complement strand
TCTTTTTATACCGATCTAGATTTTGGCACCGGCGGTCTACGCGGTGTAATGGGCGTTGGCACCAATCGTATTAATAAGTACACCATCGGCGCTGCCACTCAAGGTCTAGCGAATTATATCAAAAAGCAATTCCCATATCAGCAAAGTGCTGTGGCCATTGCTTATGACTCACGCAACAACTCCTCTTTCTTCGCACAAACCGCAGCAGATGTGCTTTCTGCAAACGGAATTGTAGTTCATCTTTTCTCAGAATTGCGTCCTACTCCACTTTTGTCATTCGCAGTGCGCGAGCTAAAATGCCAAGCGGGAATCGTAATTACCGCATCTCATAATCCATCTGAATACAATGGATATAAAGTTTATTGGGAAGATGGCGCGCAAGTATTGCCACCAAATGATAGTGGAATTATTACAGAAGTTCGCGCTGTTGCTGGCATTTCAGAAATTAATTTCAACGCTAATGTTTCTTTAATAAAACCGATAGGACCAGAAGTCGAAGAAGCGTATTTCAAAAAATTAAATGAAATAATTCATGCAAAAGCAGAAATTAAGGCTGCTTCAAATCTGAAATTAGTTTACACTTCTATTCATGGTACTGGAATCACAATGGTTCCAAAAGCCTTAAATGAATTGGGCTTTGCAAATGTTCTTGTAGTAGAAGAACAAGCAAATCCAGATGGAAATTTCCCAACAGTTAAATCTCCTAATCCAGAAGAAAAGGACGCTCTTCAAATGGCGCTTGATCTTGCAACGAAAGAAAATGCAGATATGCTCTTCGGAACAGACCCCGACGCCGACCGCGTGGGTATTGCTGTTCGCGATGATAGAGGTGAACTTATTCTTCTTAATGGAAATCAAACAGGAAGTCTTCTTGTGAATTATCAAATTCAAAGAAGAAAAGAAAGAGGAATGCTTACTGGAAAAGAATATGTAGCAAAAACAATTGTTACAACTGATCTGATAGAAGACATTTCACGAAAAAATAATGTCACTTATTACGATACGCTAACCGGATTCAAATACATCGCTGGTGTTATTCGTGAGAAAGAAGGAAAAGAATTCTTCATCGGTGGTGGCGAAGAAAGCTACGGCTATCTTGTAGGTGAATTTGTTAGAGATAAAGACGCTGTTCTTTCTGCAGTTGTTATTGCTGAAATGGCCGCATGGGCTTCAGCGAATAACACTTCTCTCTACAATATGCTCATGGATATCTATGAGGAGTATGGATTGTATCATGAAGAACTTGTTTCTATTACTATAAAAGGAATGGACGGCGTGGCTCAAATCAAACAGATGATGACTGATTTGAGAAGCAATCCTCCTGCGATACTTGGAGGTTCGAAAGTGGTAGAAGTAAGAGATATCTCTAGTTCAAAAGCTAAAAATCTCGAAACGGGCATCGAAAGAACCCTAGACCTGCCTTCCAGCAATGTGCTTCAATTCATTCTTGCCGATGGTTCTAAAATTTCTGCAAGACCAAGCGGTACTGAGCCAAAGATCAAATTCTATTTCTCAATAAAAGAGAAATTTGAAGGAAAAGCGGCATATAGGAATCAAATAATAAAGATAACCGACCGTATTGGCCAAATTCGAAAAGAGCTCGGTGTCTAAAATGTAATTACCTTTGCACCAATGGGTAAAGTTGTAGCCATACTAATTCTGTTCATGTATTCTGTGTTAAACACAGGAGCTAATCTGCATTTGCACTTTTGCAAAGGCGATTTGAAACATGTAGGATTAGGTACAACGCATGAGGGTTGTTGCCCACACAACGAGACTCATCACGAGACCACTTTTTCAAGTGCATGCTGCTCTGATGAGAATATCAACTTTTCTATTGAAGATGACCACGTTGTTAGTTCTGTTTTAGAACTAAACATAATCAGCCCTAATGCTATAGTTGAATTCACTTCTAGTGTTGTACAAAAGGAAATTGAACGCACAGTAGAGTTAAGTGCGACAGATTCCGCACCGCCCGTCAAAAGGCCGTTGTACACACTTTTCTCATCTCGTATTTATTACGCCTAATTTCTTTTTTGACCACTTTGTGGAATCATTGCATTCTTTGAATCATTCAAAAAGAAATTATCATGAAAAAAATATTCTCCATAGCGATCATCGCAATACTAGGACTAGTCCTACAATCACATACTCCTAAAAAAGTAACCGTTTCTTTTCACGTTTCTGCTGTTTGTGGGCGATGTGAAGAAACCATTGAAAAAGCCTTAGATATGAAAGGCGTTGTTGCAGCGGATTTCAATCTAGAAAGTGGAATTGCAACTGTAACTTACAAGCCTTCTAAAATCCAAGAAAAAGATCTCCACGCTGCTTTGAATGAAGTGGGCTACGATACGGAGAAATCAACCGCGACTGATGAGCAATACGCTCGCACGCACAATTGCTGCAAATACAGAGAGCAAGAAAAGCACTAATGAAAAATTTAGTGTTTTGTCTCTTCATACTGCTATCGGGAACTGCAGTATGGGGCCAATCAATACATGGACATGTATTGGAAATGGGAAAGGATGGCCAAACCACTCCTGTTCCATTCGCTAATGTCATTTGGAAGGGAACGCCTTATGGCGCTCAAGCCGATGTCGAAGGACATTTCGATCTGAAAATATACCCCGGTCACGATACCATTATTGTCAATCATTTGGGATATTCTCCATTCGAAATGAAGTACAATGGCGAATCTGAAATTGACATTATACTCTATCCATCAGGCGAGTTAAATGCTGTGGAAATAGAACAACAAGTTGGTGGTACTTATATCAATCTATTGGATGCACAGCTTTCTCAAAAATTAAATGAGAAAGAACTTTGCAAAGCCGCTTGTTGTAATCTATCCGAAAGTTTTGAGACCAATGCCTCTATTGATGCGTCTTTCACAGATGCTATTACAGGAACTAAACAAATCAAAATGCTCGGGCTTGATGGCAAGTACACGCAAATTCTATTTGATAATATTCCTACAGTAAGAGGACTAGCTTCCATTTATGGCCTGAGTTATTTGCCCGGTCCATGGGTTCGTGAAATAGCCATTTCAAAAGGAATAGGTTCTGTGATCAGCGGTTACGAAAGCATCACTGGACAAATCAATGTGGCGCACAAAGGCCCAGAGATGAAAGAACGCGTATTCATAAATGGCTACGGCGGAAGTCAAGGTCGATTTGAATTCAACGGTGTTACCAATCTTGAAATAAATCATCACTGGCACAGCACAATCATGGTTCACGGTGCTCAATCGCAATCACGATTTGACATGAATAATGATGGGTTTTTGGATAATCCACTATTCATGAATGCCGTTGTTCGCAATGATTGGTCATACATTGGACACGGCGGTCTTCGCGGAAACTATTCGCTTTCATATCATCGCATTTCCAATGTGAGTGGAAAATTAGATTACGATCCGCAAGATGAAATACGCTCTCAACTTTGGGGAGTAGATATGCTCACTAATCGTTATGAATTTGTCGGAAAAACAGGTTATGTTTTTGAAGAAAAAGATTGGAAGAGTTTTGGTTCGCAAGTTTCATTGACCTATCACGACCAAAGCGGAAACTACGGTTTGCGTAAGTATACAGGCGATCAAATGAATGCTCGTGTCAACTTAATGTTTGCTTCTCGCTACAATGAATCATTGAAATTTATCACTGGTGCTACATTCAATCAAGATCAGTACACCGAGCGATTGGATTCAAATAATTTCGACAGAACCGAACAAACATTCGGTGCATACGCAGAGCATACATACAACTATGAAACTCGCTTTTCTGTTATTCTAGGTCTTCGTGGGGATTATCACAATACGTATGGTGCTTTCTTCACTCCTAGGCTGCATGCGCGATACAGCATCAATGAATTGACCTCGTTGAAACTTTCATTGGGTAAAGGCTATCGTTCCCCTAATCTTTTGATGGATCACGTGGGAATGTTTGCCAGCAATCGCGACATCCAAATTACCACTTCAGATGCAAGCGCACCATTCGGAATGAAGATGGAAGAAGCATGGAATGCTGGTTTGGTTTTTACCAAAAAATATAAAATCAATCACCGCGATGCATCGCTTGCCATCGATTTGTATCACACCTTGTTTGAAGAGCAAATCGTGGCTGATTGGGAGACTCCGACCGTTATCAAGTTTTATCAATTGGATGGAAAATCATATTCCAATAGTGTTCAAGTTGAAACACAATGGAGTCCTGTTCGCCGCATGGAGATGCGTTTAGCTTACCGTTGGTTGGAAGCAAAAACACAGTACGGAGATGAATTACTCATGCGTCCATTAATTGCGCAACATCGCTTTTTCACCAATATTGAATACAGCACAAAAGAGACAGAGCATGGTGCGAAGTGGATGTTTGATTTTACTGCAAAATGGCTTGGAAAGCAGCGTTTGCCTAGTACATCAACAAATCCAGAAGGATTGCAATTGAATCAATACAGCAATGATTATTGGATATTCAATGCACAAGTATCGCGTCATTTTAACGAGCATTTTGAGTTGTATCTAGGTGGTGAGAATTTGGGCAATTTCTTCCAAACCAATCCAATCATCTCCGCACAAGATCCGTCATCCAATTACTTCGACGCATCCATGATCTGGGGTCCCGTCTTCGGCCGCATGGGCTACGTTGGATTAAGATGGAGAATTGGGGAGCATGAACACTAATAGTGTGGCAGTGAGACAGTGTGGCGGTGAGACAGTTAAAAAGTTCAACCAAATGAACACGAGTGGAAACAAATGAACCCAAATAAAAATGTATCCAAGTGAACACGAGTGGAAACAAAAGAATCCAAATAAAAATGTATCCAAGTGAACCCAAGTGGAAACAAATGAACTCAAATGAACTCAAATGAAAAGCATTTAATGTATTTTTTCATTTGGGTTCACTTGTGTACTCTTGTGTTCACTTGTTTCCACTGAATTTTACTACCAAACTATCAAACTACCAAACTATCAAACTACCACACTATCAAACTATCGTCTTCGATAAACCTTCACCTCATAGTTATTATGATCAAAGGTTTCGAAGGGTTTTTCGGGGAGGAATACTTTTTCTAATTTGAAGAAAGTAGTGTCGTTGAAACTTTCTATTGGGGTGCGTCCTTCGTTTGCTGCGAAGTGCGCATCCCATATATAAATATCATTCGACTTTAATCTTTGTGATGGAGTTGAATCGTTTGGGAAATAAGGGCGGATATCGCCTTGAATGAAAGGATCGGAATTGGTGTCAAATGCAATTTGAGGATCCGAATACCACACTCTTCCGTAATCACTTCTATTGGCAGTAAGCCAGGTGGTCACCTCATGCATTACGGCTTGACCGCGCATTCTGCGCATGGGCATCGGGAAAAACAAGAACGGCATCAACAATACTGCGATTGAATAGAACGAAATAAAGCGATTACGCTTCGCCTTATTATCCAAAAATCGCTCATTCATCCAATTGAGACCTCTATTGGCTGTAACAGCATATAATGGCATTAAAGCCGCTAAAACGCGAATCTCACCCACACTCGCCAATTTGCCCAGCCACCATGCTAGACTATGAAATAATAAAAAGACAAATGATGGTACAAAAACAAGCCACCACTCTTTTTTGATATTCTCTTCTAAGCTACCCGTATGTCTTTTGAGCGTTCTAAAAATCCAGAATGTTCCGCAACACAAGGCAATGAACATCGGCACTCCCCATGTCACATAATTGGTACTAATGAAATGATGCCAATTGCCGCTACCATAAAAATCAACTGTGACTTTATATGGGTTCTGATGAAACACCCACAGTATGTCATTGTAAAATAACATCGACCCAACGATGCTATAAAGCACTGTTCCCGTACCTAGAAGTACAAAAGCGAACCAACGTCTTTTCATCAAAAACCAAATACTGATAAATGGAATTAAGACAAATCCTTCTGTTCTAACGAAAGGCAAAAATGAAAGAAGTATCGCTCCAGCGATCCATCGCTCTTTCATTATCCAATAAGTAGAAACAACAATGATCGTACTGAAAAGAATTTCGGTCATTGCCGAATTGAGATGCACGAAATAAATCGGAGCACAAATCATCATCAAAGCTGCGGGCCAAGCCAAACGGTGTCCGAGATGTCGAGCGATGAGATAGGTATACCAAGCAGAGACTAATCCGAGAACAGTATTTTCAATTGTTACAGCCGTGTAACCCAATTGAGCAAATGGTGCAATAACAGTGGTAAAGAAAGGCTTTCCCCAATGATCAAATAAAAGTGAAGGATGAACAAATGACCATTTCGCAATCATGAAATGTTGAAATGTATCTCCACCTTGATACGCTCCAGAAGAAAGTGCCACAAGGATGATCAACACAATCCCTCCTGCCATCAGAAAGGTCAAGATTTTTTTGTTCTCTTCATTCATAGGACGAAAATAAGGAAAAGTGCGCGCTTCGCGCATGGCTGAGGGTTGATGGATGATGGATGATGGAAACTATACCATACTTGTAGTTCGTAACCGGTCACTGGTCACCGGTCACCGGTCGTTAGATCTTCTGATAATAACGATTCTCTTTGATATAGCGCGTGAAGCGGTTTTGTATGACGGGGAAGCGATAGCCTAGTGTGATGCCGCTGTTGATCAGTCTGCGATTGATTTGTAAATCATTAAATTTCATATAATCATAATCACCCACGAGCCATGAATAGATGAATAATAACTTTCCATTGTATCCAAATGAAAAACGTGCATCGCCCGATGTCATGCTTAATTTTAATTCTTTTCTCACTCCATTATTGTAGTTCAACAATCGTCGAAACTGCAATTCTGGGCCGTAGGATATTGTGCCGTTTACAAAAAGTCTTTTGAAAATAACAATATTGGCACTCACTCCTGGATTGACTGATATACCCGCCGTTCGAATGTGATTCAATTCACGATAGCCTTGATAAAACTCAGGCTTCATGTAATCTGGAATAATACCCGTATGACTTCCTATTTCTTGAAAATAAACATTCGATAACAGAACGAATGTCATCGCTGATTTCAATTGCCGCTGTGTATTGGCATAGGCAGCTGCATAGGAAAAACGATTCTTCTTATTTCTAAAATAAATGGCTTTTACTTTTAATGAGGTAATCTCCAACTCTGGATTTTGAAAATAGGGTGTGCCCTCATCAAAATTTTCAATATTACTTGTATTGCTATCATAGAACCCCTTGTAGTAGCGATACGAAGACTCGATTCTGAGCTTCTTTAAATTGAGACCGAAAGATAAATTTCGCGCGCGTGATTTTCCTGTTCTATCCTCCACTCCTTTCTCCGCTGGGGTTTTCCAACTCAGTGCAAAACCAATCTTATCCCAATCCATTCCAAAACCATTCACTAATCGAGAAGAAGCTTTGTAATTGAGGGAAGAAAATGCATTGGGGTCTGCTACAGATGTTTGAGTGATATCCAATTCGTGAGAACGCAAGGCTTGATATACACTAACCACCAATCTCGCTTTATAATCAGCTACATAATTGGAATCTAACTGCGCGGATAAACGCAGAGTAAGCAGCGTACATATCACTATCAGAATTCTCACGGGAAAGCGCAATTAGTTGTATAAATTATTACTAAAAATAAAATTAACTACTTTATCAGGTGTTCTATATCGAATAGATTTATTGTTCCTGATATCTGCTCGCAGTTGCGTGCTTGATAATTCAATGATAGGGGCATCAGAAAGTTTCTTGATACTTTTTGTATCAACAACAATATCTTTTGCATCGGCTGATGATCGTGGATAATAGTAGATTCGATATTTTAATATATCCTCGTACTTTTTCCAAGTATGCAAATTTTCGACGCTATCTTGTCCCATGACAATCGAGAAATTATGCTCAGGAAATTTCCTCTCAAGAGCATCCAATGTTTGAATGGTAAAAGAAGGAGTAGGCAGTTGAAACTCTATATCACTGACTTTTATAAGAGGATGATTTTCGATTGCGAGTTTACACATTTCCAAACGATCTTCTGCCGGGGCTAATTCTGTTCTATTCTTATGTGGATTGTGTGGACTCACCACAAGCCAGAGTTCATCGCAAAGACCAGCATTAATTACATGTTGGGCTATGATGAGGTGGCCTTGATGAATAGGATTAAAAGAACCGAAATAGAGTGCTATATTTTTCACTTCGAAATGAATTCACTGACAGCTTGCTCTGCTTGTTTGAGGGCAACTTCTAATTGATCGTTGACTAGGACAAAATCAAACTTAGGTGCAAATGCCATTTCCGTTTGAGCCTTGTTGATCCTCATGGCAATTTTCTCAGCTGTTTCCGTAGAGCGATTTCTCAATCGAAATCTTAATACTTCAATGCTCGGTGGTTGAACAAACACAGCTAGTGCTTTATCGCCAAATACCTTTTTAAGATTAAGTCCACCAACGACATCGACATCAAAAATCACATTCTTGCCTTCTGACCAAATGCGTTCAATCTCTGATTTTAGAGTTCCGTAATATTGATCTTTGTAAACTTCTTCCCATTCGAGAAAATCACCGCCCTTTGAGCGTTCGAGAAAATCTGTTGCACTCAGAAAATGATAATCCTTTCCGTCTATTTCATGATTACGACGAGGTCTGCTAGTAGCGCTCACAGAAAAAGAAAGGCGAAGAGACTCAATACCGAGGAGGTGGTGGACAATGGTCGTCTTACCTGCTCCGCTCGGTGCTGAAAAAATAATAGCCTTTCCTTCTTTTGATTCCATAGGCAAATTAACAAAAAAAATCAGAGAACATTATTAATCTGCTCCTTGATCTTTTCTAACTCATCTTTCATTTGAACCACAATCTTCTGCATTTCAGCGTCATTCGCCTTTGAACCAATGGTATTGATTTCACGACCCATTTCTTGTGAAATAAAGCCCAATTTCTTGCCTTGACACTCAGTATCAAGTTCTTCTAAAAAGTGCTCACAATTGGTCGTCAAACGTTGGTGCTCTTCTGACACATCCAATCTTTCCAAATAATAAATCAATTCTTGTTCGAATCGATTCGAATCAATTTTATCCAAAGGAATAAGTTCCGCGAGGTTGTTGCGCAACTTTTCTTTAATCTTCTCTTTACGCGCTTCTATTGGAGCTGCAAGCGCATCTCTCAATTGAAGAATCAATGAAACACGATTTCTAAAATCAATTTCAAGTTTGCCACCTTCAATCAAGCGGTATTGATCAAACTTGTTGTATGCTTCTTTCACGATAGCAAAAACTTCCTTCCATTCGTTCTCATCAAACTCTTGGGACTCCGGTTTCATGATATCCGGAATGCGCATCAAAGCATTCAAATAATCGGCATTGGTCATGCCCACTTTATCACCAAACGCTTTTAAGTCTTCGTAATAACTCTCAAGCAATTTGGCATTGATGCTCATTCTCTTTTCAGCCTCAAGACTTTCATAATAGATCAATCCATCCGCTTTACCGCGTTGAATGTTTTCACTCAACCAGCTGCGCATTTCAAGTTCTTTCTCTCTATACAAACTAGGAATACGAAGATTCAAATCAAGCTGCTTGCTATTGAGCGAGCGCACTTCTACTGTGAATTTTTTCTGTCCTACTGTTCCTTCGGCTTTACCGAAGCCTGTCATTGATCTTAGCATTTCCTAGTATTTTACAAAGGCATGTTTGAGTGTTTTTTACGAGGTGCTTTTTCTGCTTTGTTTTCAAGCATTCCAAAAGCACGAATCAATTTCTCTCTTGTTTGAGAAGGTTTAATCACCTCATCCACATAGCCTCTTTCAGCAGCGCTGTATGGGTTTGCAAATAGCTCAGCGTATTCTGCCTCTTTCTCTTTCCATTTTGCGTTTGAATCAGCCGCTTCAGAAATTTCTTTTTTGAAAATAATTTCAGCAGCGCCCTTCGCTCCCATCACTGCTATTTCCGAAGTAGGCCAAGCGTAGTTCATATCCGCACCGATGTGTTTTGAATTCATCACATCATAAGCTCCGCCGTATGCTTTTCTAGTGATAACTGTAACACGAGGCACAGTTGCTTCACTGAATGCATAAAGCAATTTCGCTCCATTTGAAATAATACCATTCCACTCTTGGTCGGTACCTGGCAAGAATCCTGGTACATCTTCAAACACAAGAAGAGGAATATTGAATGCATCACAGAAGCGCACAAAACGTGCAGCTTTATTCGATGATTTAATATCTAATACACCTGCGAGATAAGCAGGTTGGTTTGCTACTACTCCAATGCTTCTTCCAGCAAGGCGAGCAAAACCCACGATAATATTTTCAGCATAATCCTTATGCACCTCATACCATGAATTCTCGTCAATCACCTCGGTGATGACTTCATGCATATCGTATGGCTGATTTGGATTTGCAGGAATAATTGTATCCAATTTAGCGCGACTCTCATCACCGCCTTCGTAGGCAAAACGAGGAGTTTGCTCTTCGCAGTTTTGCGGCATATATTCCAATAGCGTGCGAATCTTTTGCAACGCCACGATATCATTTTCTGCAGTAAAATGCGTCACACCACTCTTAGTGCTGTGAGTGCTTGCACCACCGAGCTCTTCGCTGCTCACTTCTTCGTGAGTAACCGTCTTCACCACGTTTGGACCAGTAACGAACATATAGCTCGTGTTCTCGACCATCATGATGAAATCGGTAAGCGCAGGGCTATAAACTGCTCCACCAGCGCATGGACCCATGATCACTGATATTTGTGGAACAACACCACTTGCTTGTACGTTTTTGTAGAAAATATCAGCATAGCCTCCAAGAGAAACTACACCTTCTTGAATACGTGCTCCGCCGCTATCGTTGAGTCCTATAACAGGTGCGCCGTTTTTCATTGCCAAGTCCATAACACGGCAGATTTTCTCTGCATGCGCTTCCGCTAGCGAACCGCCCATTACAGTAAAATCTTGTGAGAAAACATAGACCAAACGACCTTGAATAGTGCCGTAGCCCGTTACAACGCCATCTCCGAGGTAAATCTCTTTGTCCAATCCGAAGTTGGTCGAGCGGTGGGTAACCAACATTCCGAGTTCTTCGAAAGAACCTTCGTCCAAAAGAAAGTTGATACGCTCACGCGCGGTCAACTTGCCTTTTTTATGTTGAGAATCAATACGTTTCTGTCCACCACCCAATTGGGCCTCAGCTATCTTTTGCTCTAAGAGCTTAAACTTATCTGTCATGACAATGCTATAATAGGGTTCAAAGATAGTTAGATAGTTTGGTAGTTTGGTAGTGTGGTAGTTTGAGAGTGTGATAGTGTGGCGGTGTGGCAGTGAGACAGTGAAAAAGTTAAACCAAGTGGAAACAAATAAACCCAATTGAACCCAAATGATTTCGGATTTCTGAACGGTCCCTGAGTGTTTCAAATTTCCTTTAGGTAATTTGAAATGTATCGAAGGGCGGATTCCTGATTCCTAAAACCCATTACCTCCTACTTACAACCAACTACCAAACTATCAAACTACCAAACTACCTAACTCCTTCTATCTTTGACTGCATAGAAAACCAAAGCGAGAACGTATGTCATATCACATTGACGAGACCTTTGACAAGGTTGATTTTACTGGAGGATTGGAAAAAGGAGATTATGAAAATTGTTCCTTTTTGAATTGTGATTTCTCAAACTCTGACTTATCTAATATCCGATTCGATCAATGCGAATTTGTCAACTGCAACCTCAGCATGGCCAAATTGGGGCAAACTGCTTTTCGAAAAATTAGTTTTGACAATTGTAAGCTCCTTGGACTTCAATTTAGCAATTGCAATAAACTAGGCTTAGCCATTCGATTTACAGATTGCATCTTAAATCATTGCGGATTTCAATATTTGATATTAAAGCTTTTGAAATTTCAAAATTGCAAACTCGTAGAAGTCGATTTCAGCGAATCAGATTTAAGCGGCGTCCTCTTCGATCGATGTGATTTATCAGGTGCAACATTCGATAGAACCAATCTCGAAAAAGCAGACTTACGCACATCAATAAACTATTTGATTAATCCGGAAATCAACAAAGTCAAAAAAGCAAAATTCTCCTATCCCGCGGTGCTAGGACTCTTGACGAAATATGATGTGGTGGTGGAGTGACCGGCGACCAACGACCAACGACCAGTGACCAACGACTAGTGACTGGTGACTAAAGGAAGTTCTTTTTATTAAAAGCTGTAATTCTCTGTGGCTAGAAAATGGGAGAATGGGGAAATGGGAGAATGGGGAAATGGGGAAATGGGGAAATGGGAAA
>JBIIBU010000179.1:0-4401 GCA_044239235.1 Flavobacteriales bacterium | reverse complement strand
CGGAATTGGTCCAAAGTTGATTTGGTATTGTTGGGTAATACAAATCCAAATTTTCATCGCTATCCGTGCTGCAGAAATTTAATGTTATTGGCGTCGGTGCGGGGGGAGGGCTGCCAATATTAATCGTCAAAACCGATTGATCGTTCGGGCAAACTGTTGAGGCAACAGTGTATGTTAAAACAGTTGTTCCCGCTTGTGCAATCGAATATTGATCCGGAATAGTTGTTCCCGCTGAATTGGTGTAATAGCCCGTTGTTTGAGCTCCAGAAAGGTAGTTATCTAAATCTATTGGATTCGCATTTTGACAAAGGTTGATCGTTGCATCGACTCCAGCATTTGGGGGCGATGTTTCTGTTATTGTCAGAGGAGTGCTTTGTGAAGAACATCCCACGTTAGGGTAGTAATACGAATACGTTCCAGGGTTTTCTGATAATGGATTGAATAGGTTATCAGTAATTTGACCTTGAGGATTTGTCCAAAATCCGCCAGGGGCTGGTGTGCCTCCTAAGTAGTCGATCATATTTACAGACGCTCCATTTGCGCAAATATTTAATGATCCTGATGAACCCGAAGGATTCGTATTCGTAAATTCAATGGTTAAAAAAGCTTCTTGATTTGGGCATGGAATAAATGCACCGACAAAATAGCGATAGGTCCCAGGAAGATCAACCGCAGGGTCGAAGATGTTATCAGCCGGCTGATTTATATTGTTAAACCAAAATCCATTTTGATCGGGAGTGCCTAAGAGTTGCTCTGTCATTGAAAATGGTTGTGCATTCGGACAGACGAGAATGGAAGAAGTTATGCCGGCATTGGGAATTAAATTTTCATCTACTGTCAGCGTCGAAAAAACTGCCGGACACCCCGGAACAGTATTGAGCATATAGGTGAATGTCTCGGAGTCCATTGTTGCAGGATCAAAGAAACCGTCCATGGGTTGAGCATTATTATCAAACCATTGTCCGCCGTAATCAGGTGTTCCCGCTAGAAAGTCAGTTAAGAAAAACTCGTTGTAGTTTTCGCAAATCAGATAGGTGGTAGAATTGCCAGGGTTGGCATTCTGTATCTCGGAAACAAAAACCCCAGTAGTAATGTCACAACCACCGATATTCAATTCATAATAGTATAGACCTCCAGTTTCTACTAAAGGATTGTAATTTCCGCTAAATGTTGCGCCATTTGGTCTATGCCAGATGCCGCCTGCAATAAATCCAGTAATTTGGTTTGATAAATTAGAGGGAGCGGATGTAGAACAAATTGTAAAGTTATTTGCCCCGCCTACAGATGCGCCGTTTGCATTTATCTGCACTAAAATGGTCGTTGATCCTCCGGTGTAAGTTGCAATCAATTGATATACTCCAGGGCACAAATTAGAGAAAGTAACATTTCCGTCATTTTCAATGGAGGATCCTTGTAAAGATCCGTTTGGAAGCAAGAGTTGAAAAGAGGCAGCGGCTGAAGGTTGTAAATTATAAGTCATTGTGCCATCGCAATTGCAGGCACTCGAAGCATTGACCGTACTCAACTGAGCTAACATATTATTTGTCCATAGTGAGACAAGTAATATGAATATCAGTTTTAAAATCAGGTTCATAATCGACGCTTCGTTTTCAAGAGAACGCAAAGTTACGACAATAGGTTATTAACAAGTTATCCACAAGGCAAAAAAAATGCTTTTAAATGAAAAATCCCGGCCGAAGCCAGGATCTTTCTTTGGTTTATGATTGGTTTTGGTTAAGGAAGAATCGTAACAATACCGCTGAAGTATTTCTCTTCTTTGGTTGCTTCGTTGTAGATGATCACAATCCAAGGGAATTGTTGACCAGTAGAAGCTGAGACACCGCTTGGCAATTTACCATCCCACCCTTTGGACTTGCTAGTAGTCTCGTAGATTGGTTGTTCGCCGTTGAAAATTGTCATTTTGAAATTTGATTTCCCTTGCTTCAAACCTTCAGGCATGAAGGATTCTTTGCTTGGGCTAAATTTTTCAGGTGCTTTAAGGTTGTAGTCTTCGTTGAAGTTGATGTACTTCACTTTTTTATCTACACATCCGAATTCATTTGATACCTCAAGAAGGATAGTTTGCTTTCCTTTTTCTGTATAAGAGCGGATAGGGCTAATGTCGTTAGAAGAAGTGCCGTCTGAGAACATCCATTGGTATTCGCTGGCATTTTCAGAGATGTTTACAATTTTTACCGTTGGCTCTTCCATTGCGCCATTGATAAAATTCCATTCGAAATCAGCAGTTGGTGATGGGTGAACTGTGATAAGGTCTTTCATCACCGTAGTAGTCATCATACCATCTCTCTTGTTTGTTACTGAAAGTGATACAGAGTAAACACCAGGTTTAGTGTATTTATGTTTCAGATTGGAGCGCTGATCAAAGCAGTTGTCTCCAAAGTTCCATAGGTAGCTGCCTTCTTTAGGTCCGTTGTGTGCAGTAAATTCGATTTCACCACCGGCGCAGGTGCTCTTCATGTTGATTTCAACTGAAAGCGCGCTATTTCCAGAGCTCACAATGATTGGAGCATTTGGGTCAACCATTGTATTCGACGCTGAAAGTGTTTCATTTTCAGTTAGAATAGAAGGAATAACAACAGCGGTATTATTTATTACCGATTGATTATTGCGATTTGAATCAGCGAGAAGTAAAGGAGAAGAAACAAGTGTGTTGTTGTTTTTGATTACAGTAGTTTCTTGTTCTGAACCTCCATTGTTATTTGAGCCATCATTAGGAGTTGATGCACTCAAAAGCGAAGAGTTAACTACGTTTTGATTATTCTCAAAACGAGCAACAGAGCTTCCTTTCGAAGCAGCCGAAGATTTGAAGGCATAGCCATAAACAGTCCAAGAACCAACAGCAATAAAAGTGCAAGCTGCAATAAGAGCAACAATCCAAGAATTATTAGAAGTGCCTTTATCGTTTAGTTTTTTCTCTAGCGCATTCCAACCAGTTTCCTCGTAAGGAAGCTCAAATTGATCTAGTGACTGTTTTAACTTTTCTTCAAAAGGGGTAAGTGTCTTACTCATCGGTTTTCCCGTAGTACTTTAAAAGTATTTTTTTCATATTTCGCTTCGCTTTCGCGAAGTTACTCTTTGAAGTTCCTATGCTTATAGACAGAGCTTCCGCTATGTCTTGGTGGGTATAATTTTCAAAAACGTAGAGGTTGAATACTGTTTTATACGCTGGCGATAATTGTTGCATCGCTTCGAGTATCTGTTCGGGAGTGAAGTCGTAATCAACACTCTCAACATCTGATTCATCTTCTACCACATCTTCAAAATCCTCAATGCTCGTTGAGCCATTAAGGAGTAGAAAGTCGTTTTTTTGTTTACGGAATCTGTCAATGGATAGATTTACCATAATTCTTCTAACCCAACCTTCAAATGACCCGGCTCCAGAATATCTCTCCATATTTTGAAAGACTTTAATAAAGCCTTCCTGGAGGACGTCTAAAGCTTGGTCAGTATCCCAAGTATAGCGCATGCATACTACCTTCATTTTACCGTAAAGCAGTTTATACACAGCTTGTTGAGCCTTCCTGTCCCCTTCGAGACAGCCCTTGATTAGCTGTTGTAATTGCTTGTCTTCTACCACGGAATACGGCTTTTAGACGGCAACCAATTAAAAGGGTTGCCACTTACAAATGTAATTCATCCGAGTTTTTTTCAAAATATTATGTAAAATACTTCGTTTTTAGGCGTTTGCAATTTTCATAAATTTCGTTTCGCGCTACATTTGCCGCATGTCAAAGAGAGTAGTTGTTGGTCTTTCGGGTGGAGTCGACTCAAGCGTAGCGGCTCATTTACTAATTGAACAAGGTTATGAGGTAATCGGAATTTTCATGCGCAATTGGCATGACGATTCTGTTACAATTAATAATGAATGCCCCTGGATAGATGATAGCAACGATGCCATTTTAGTAGCTGAGCACCTCGGTATCCCTTTTCAAGTGCTTGATTTAAGCAAAGAATACAAGCAAAGAATTGTGGATTATATGTTCCGAGAGTACGAGTTAGGCCGCACTCCTAACCCGGATGTGTTGTGTAATAGAGAAATTAAATTTGATATTTTTTTAAAAGCGGCATTAAATCTTAAGGCCGATTTTGTCGCAACGGGCCACTATTGTCAAAAAGATGAAACGATAGGTAAGGATGGAAAAAAGACCTTTAGACTCCTTGCTGGTGCGGATCCAAATAAAGATCAGAGCTACTTTTTATGCCAACTCTCTCAAGATCAATTGGAAAAAGCACTTTTTCCAATTGGCCATCTGCAAAAGCCGGAAGTAAGAGAAATTGCTAAGAAAATTGGTCTTCCAACAGCTGAAAAGAAAGATAGTCAGGGATTGTGTTTTATTGGAAAAGTAAAACTGCCAAAGTTTCTGCAGCAACAACTTCAGC
>JBIIBU010000177.1:0-4431 GCA_044239235.1 Flavobacteriales bacterium | reverse complement strand
CTTCTCAATTAGAAGTGTATGACGAAATTCCAAAAGAACTTCTCACACTAGTTGAGGATGTTCTATTAAACAGAAGTGACGATGCAACCGAACGTTTGCTCGGTTATGCCGAATCCAATAAATCTACAGGCACAAAAGAACGCGTGCAAGACCTTGCGTGGCGCGAACAGCCTGTAGAAAAGCGATTAGCACATGCGCTTGTGAAAGGCATAATCGATTTTATTGATCTCGATACAGAAGAAGCGCTCAAGCAATATGGCCGTCCAATCAATGTCATAGAAGGCCCATTGATGGCGGGTATGAACATAGTTGGAGACTTATTTGGTTCTGGTAAAATGTTTCTTCCACAGGTGGTAAAAAGCGCTCGTGTGATGAAGAAATCCGTTGCCTATCTTGAACCTTATCTTTTGAAAGAAAAAGAAGAAGCAACGGTTGAGACAAGAGGCGCAGGAAGAGTTTTGCTGGCTACTGTAAAAGGCGATGTTCATGATATTGGTAAAAATATCGTTGGCGTTGTTCTCGGCTGTAATAGTTTCGAAGTGATTGACCTTGGCGTAATGGTTCCTACTGAAAAAATCATTGAGACTGCCATTAAGGAAAACGTAGATGTGATTGGACTTAGCGGGCTTATCACGCCATCCTTAGATGAGATGATCTACGTAGCGAAAGAGATGGAAAGACGTGAATTAAAAATCCCATTACTTATTGGTGGAGCTACTACATCTCGCGTTCACACTGCGGTAAAAATTTCTCCTTCCTATTCTCAATCTGTAATTCACGTGCTCGACGCATCGCGCGCCGTGCCCGTGGTTAGTCAATTGATTAGTGAAAATGAAGAGGAAAGGAAACAATTCGAACTCGACATCAAAGCCGAGTACGAAACAGTTAGAACGAACTACGAAAAGCACAATAATGCGAAAACGCTCCTTTCTCTTGAGGCGGCTCGTGCGAATAATTTGAAATTAGATTTCAATGAAAAAACTATTGCGCAGCCTGCCTTTGAAGGAGTAAAAGTCATAAATATTCCATTAAAAGATGTAGTTCCTTTCATTGATTGGACACCATTTTTCCAAACATGGGAACTTCATGGAAAGTATCCGAACATTCTAACAGACGAAGTAGTTGGCGAGCAAGCCACTCACCTATTCAAGGATGCACAAGAATTATTGAATAAAATGGTGAATGAAAATGCGCTTCAAATCAATGCTGTGCTTGGTATTTTCAAGGCATATCGCGATGGAGACGACATCATTCTTCCAAATGAAAATAAGAAATTCATCACCCTGCGCCAACAAACGTCTAAGACAAGTTCACAACCTAATCTTGCACTTGCCGATTTCATTTCACCAAATGAAAACGACAACGATCACGTGGGTTGTTTCGCTGTGAGTGCAGGTTTTGGACTAGACAAAATCGTAAATGAATTTGAAAAGAATCACGACGATTACAACTCTATTCTAGCTAAAGCTTTGGCAGATCGTTTGGCAGAAGCAGGAGCTGAATATTTGCATAAATATGTGCGCACTGAACTTTGGGGCTATGAACAAAAGGATTCTTTGAGCAATCAGCAATTGATTGATGAAGAATACCGCGGAATTCGCCCGGCACCGGGTTATCCCGCCTGTCCAGACCACCTCGAAAAACACACCATTTGGCAATTGCTTGATGTAGAGAAAAACACGGGCATTGTATTGACTGAATCATTGGCAATGCATCCTGCTGCTAGTGTTTCAGGATATTATTTTGCACACACCGATTCCAAATATTTTGGTTTGGGAAAAATTACTCCGGAGCAAGTAAGCGATTACGCAGAACGAAAAAACATCTCTCTCACGGAAGCTAGCAAATGGCTTTCACCAAATATTATTTAAGAAAATGAAAGTAATTGATCATATCAAAAACGCGAAGGGAACGCTTTTTAGCTTAGAAATTCTACCTCCACTTAAAGGTCAAAACATCTCTTCGATATTTGAAACAATGGACAAGCTGATGGAATTCCGTCCTGCTTTTGTCGATGTCACTTATCACCGCGAAGAGTATGTTTTCCGTGATGCGGGCAATGGTTTGCTTGAAAAAAGAGTAGTAAAGAAACGTCCGGGTACTGTAGGTATTTGTGCGGCAGTAACAAACCGATATCAAGTGGATACAGTACCTCATATCATCTGCGGTGGCTTTTCAAAACAAGACACAGAAGATGCTTTGATTGATTTGAATTTTGTTGGAATAGACAATGTGCTCATTCTACGTGGCGATCCAATCAAAAGCGAAGGGCGTTTCAAACCAGAGCATGATGGTCATGCTTTTGCAAACGAACTAGTATCGCAAGTAGTTGAAATGAACGAAGGTCGATATTTAGATGCTGATTTGAAAGACGTTCAAAGAACAAACTTCTGCATTGGTGTTGCTGGATATCCTGAAAAACATTTCGAAGCTCCGAATATTAATTCAGATTTGAAATATTTGAAAGCCAAAGTAGATGCCGGCGCTGAATACATCGTTACACAGATGTTTTACGACAATGCGAAGTTTTTTGATTTTGTAGAAAAATGCAAGGCCATTGGAATCAATGTACCTATAATCCCAGGATTAAAGCCATTGACAAGCAAATCTCAATTGAGCGTTATTCCTCATTATTTCCATATCGATATGCCAGATGAATTGGTAGATCTAGTTGAAAGAGCGAAATCGGATGCCGAGGTGCGAGAGATTGGAGTGCAATGGTGCATTAAGCAATCAAAAGAATTATTAGCAGCGAAGGTTCCTGTGCTTCATTATTACACAATGGGTAAAGCAAAGAGCACAGCAGAAATTGCTAAGGCTGTTTTTTAAAATATCGAGATAGTTTTGATATTCAAGGTTTTATTCCCATATTCGTGCCTCAGAACCAAAACTCTATACCAAATTAGACCAATGAAAAAATATATACTCCTGCTTTGCATAGCATTTGCGGGCATTCAGTATACAAGCGCACAAGACTGCAATTGTATGCTAGCTTTAGACGAAACCTTCTCTGTTGTGCCTATGAACTCAGGCTCGGCTCCAGATTACAGAAATGACGATGGATTCAGCGACGAAATCGCTTTGCCATTCTCTTTTGACTTGTACGGAACAGCCTTTGATTCTTGCTTTATCAATAACAATGGAAATATTTCCTTTGGCAATGGTTATTCTACTTTCGCTTCTAGCGGTTTTCCAATCAACAATTTCCCGATGATCTCAGCTTATTGGGCAGACGTAGATACACGCAACTTGGAAAGCGGTCTAGTTTACTATAAAATTACGGACCATGCGATGATCGTTCGTTACAACGAAGTTGGGTACTTTCCTAACATGGTTGATCAATTGAATGATTTCCAAATCATCATTTCTGACGGACAAAGCGATTTAATCGCAAACGGTCACACAATCAGCTTCTGCTATGGTGACATGCAATGGTCAACTGGAACAGCTGCAACTGTTGGAGCAAACGCGGGTGATGGTATCAGCGCTCTTCAAATTGGCCGTTTCAACGAAGCTTCTGAGGCTTATGATGGACCTTACGGTGAATCTGATGATGTAGACTTTATCGATTATTCTAACATTACTTTCTCTACAAACACTCTTGGAGAGAATCAATACCCAATCAACGTTTCTAACCTTTGCGATACTATTTTCGGTGCTGCAGGTGATACATTGATGTTCTTCTACTATGACGATATCAACCAAGAATTGGACTACGATGTTACCGATTCTTCCGGATTTGTAAACGAGAATGACAGCCTTGTAGGTATGGTAGTATTCAACGATACATTCCAACCAGCTCGTTCAGGTAGCGATCGTGTTTTGACCAACTACTCTGTAGGTGCAATCATCGACGAAAACACTCCTGATGGATGGTACACTATTTATGTAACAGCAACTGATAATGGAACTCCTGCTCTTTCTACAACTACTGATTATGTTATCCAAATTGGAAACGGTTCACCAACTTCTATAAACGAAGCTGCCTCAACTCCAATCGTTGCTTACTTGAATGCAGGTATTTTGAATTTCAAAGGACTTGATGACAAGAATGTAGAAATGTTCACTTTGTATAACAGCAATGGTCAGAACATTCTTCAAACAAACAAATTGTTCCAAGGCATCAACATGAGCCAAATGGCAACAGGTGTTTATTTGTACACTATCAAAACAAACCAAGGAACATTCTCTGGTCGTTTTGTAAAATAATATTTCTCCTCCCAATAAGAAACGCCTCACAGTTGTGGGGCGTTTTTTTTTACTCAAAACTATCTACCCCAAGCTCGGACTTTATTGCTTGAATATCCTAATTACTAGGAACCCAACCAAGTCAGAAAGCCTAAAACAGGCATACCAACAAAAATCAAAAACAGTTTGTTATAAGCTAATTTATCCAGGTTCCTCATTTCCTTTTCCAACCGAATCAACTTA